>NZ_JADFBZ010000017.1:0-48842 GCF_015223095.1 Moraxella sp. K127
TGGGTTGGCCTTTTTGTGTTGAAAGCTAAGGTTGGGCAATCCACACCAGACTTTTCGCATCATCTGCCACATCTAGCCGATACAGCACGGTGTTATGCATGGGCATGGCGGTCTGAAAAGCACGAAATCGCCTGATGTCGGCATTATCACGCACAGGCAGATTCATGAGCCGATAGGCAAGCAGTCCAAGCCAAATCCCATGCCCAAAAAACAGCGTGTTATCAGCAAAATCATCAATCCTACCAATGAATGTATCAACACGCCCCATAAACTCACCAAAGCTGTCCGCCCCCACGCCATGCCTATCATCTAGCCCCACCGTCTGCCACCAGTTGGCATTCATCAAACGGCGTGCATCCACCGAGATGTCTTCGATAGCATCAAAGGCAAGGGTGTTTAACTCATCAAGCAGGTCAAGTGTGCTTGCGGTCATGTCATAATACTGACAAAAGGGCAGGGCGGTCTGCTGTGTGCGAAGCATGGCGGAGTGATAAATGTGGCTTGGGCGTATGCCTAGCTGTTGCCAATGGGTAAGGCGGTTCTTTGCTTGGGTGTGTCCTTTTTCGGTCAGGGGAATATCAGCATTGGGCAGGGGCGTGCCACCAGCATTGGCAAGGCTTTCGCCATGACGGATAAAATATAGGCGTTGCATGGTGTTTGTCCTTATTAAAAAAGGCGGAATTTTGCCCGCCTTTTATGTTTGGCTTTGTTAATTAACCATACCCTTGGGTGGATTTGTAGGGGGAAAATTACATTTGTCCTATGATAAATTATTGATTTTTGGGCGAATAAATTGCCCCTACACGTCCAAATTTTAAATATAATTGAACAATACTTTATGCTTTTTAGGCTTATCCCAAAACCGCCCCTTTAATCAAGCCATACTCCGCTTTGGGCAGTCTTGCCCCAAACTGGCTTACCACATGGCTTGCCACACCCCCTGCCAGTGCGATACATCTCTTATAATCCGCCCCTTCTGATAGGGCATATAAAAACGCCCCTGCAAAGTTATCGCCTGCCCCATTGGTGTCTATCACGTTGGCAGGGGCAACATCATACATATAAATACCATCTTTGTCCGCCACAGTGGTGGGATTTGCCCCATCTGTGATGACAACCAAAGCAGCGTGAGCGAGTAAGGCATGCACCGCTTGGGTGTTATCGTCTGTGCCAGCAAAGAGTTTGGCTTCATCCATGTTACAAAAAATCACATCCACACCATCTGTCAGCCATGATAATATACCGTCTTTGGCAAAGCGAATCACCGCAGGGTCAGCAAAGCTTACCACGATTTTCACCCCTTGCGTTTTGGCGACTTGACACAATTGGGTAATGGCACTTTGTACCGATGGCGACATGGCAAGATAACCTTCTAGATACAGATATTTTGCTTTGCTTAAAACATCAAAATCCACATTGCTTTGGTCAATTTCACCACTTACCCCCAAATTGGTCTGCATGGTACGTTCACCATCGTCTGTAACCAATACCACACAGGTGCCTGTTGCCCCCACCACTTCGGCTCTGCCAGCATCTATCGCCACGCCCATATTTTGCATGTCAGACAAATAAAATGCACCACGTTTGTCATGCCCTACTCGGCAGCAGTAAAAGGACGTGCCACCCAGTGCTGAAAAGCATGCCACCGTATTGCCTGCTGAACCACCTCCTGCTTGTTTGGTGGGGGTAAGTCCATGCGTGTTTAACATGTCAAATAAGGCGGTTTGTTCATCCGTGTCAGCAAGGGTCATATTGCTTTTGGTTAATCCTGTTTGGGTTAAAATCTCATCACAGAGCTTAAATTCGGTATCAACAAGAGCGTTACCAATGGCGACAAGTTGGTACATGGTTTTTCCTTGTAATTTAAAATGAACTGTCATTATAACAAAATTTGCCAAAATTACCTGTTAAATTCATGACTTTATCCGATTTTTTTTGTATAATAAGCGGTTAATTTTTATAAAAAACCATGCCATGACCGCCAAAATCCCTGTTGTTTACACCCCCGATACAACCACCTTTGACCAAAAAAACCAAAAAACCAATCTTTTGGGCATGTCAAAAGATGAACTTTCCCAATTTTTTGTGGGTATGGGTGAAAAGTCGTTTCGTGCCACTCAGGTGATGAAGTGGATTTATCAGTTTGGCGTTACTGATTTTTTTGAGATGACCAACCTATCCAAAGCCTTGCAAGCGAAACTTGATAAAGTTGCGTGCGTGGTACCACCTGTGGTTAAGTTCAAGAAGTTTGGCGAAGATGGTACTCGTAAGTGGGTGTTTGAAGTGGCGGGCGGTTCGCTTGTTGAGACAGTGCTAATCCCTGCCGAAGATGGCAAACAGTTTGGGCGTAAGACCTTGTGCGTATCTAGTCAGGTCGGCTGTGCGTTGGACTGCTCATTTTGTAGTACAGGTAAGCAAGGTTTTGAGCGAGACTTAACAGCAAGCGAGATTATCGGGCAGTTGTGGGTTGCCAATCAGTCCTATATGCAGGGCGTTGCCCCGACCGAGCGTGAAAACCGTGTTACCAATGTCGTGATGATGGGCATGGGCGAGCCACTTTTAAATTATCATCCTGTTGTGGCGAGCATGAGTCTCATGCTTGATGACCACGCCTTTGGCTTATCCAAACGCCGAGTTACGCTCTCCACGTCTGGTATCGTGCCAAAAATGTATGACTTGGCTAAGGACATTGATGTGGCTCTTGCCATTAGCTTGCACGCTCCTAATGATGAACTGCGTAACGAGCTTGTGCCAATTAACAAAAAGTATCCTTTGGCGGAGCTTATCCGTGCTGCCAAAGCCTATGTTTATGATGAAAACCCCCGCCACAAAAAGCACGTTACCATTGAATACGTCATGCTACACGGGGTAAATGACAGTGACAAACACGCTCATGAATTGGTGGCACTACTGGCGGATTTACCAAGTAAAATCAACTTAATTCCCTTTAATCCCTTTCCGCACGCCCCTTATGGGCGGTCTAGCAATAACCGCATTCATGCGTTTAGTAATATCCTAAATCAAGCAGGATTTGTCTGCACCGTTCGCCAAACTCGTGGCGATGACATTGATGCGGCATGCGGTCAGCTTGTGGGGCAAGTGGCAGACAGAACACGGCGAGCCAAAAAATGGCAAGAGAGCATTGAAAAACGCCAAGCGTGATTTATGGGTGATGGTTTGTCTTTTATCAAAAAGTGTTTTGTTAAAAAGGTGTTTGGGCGTGAAATAAGGGCATTTTGTCCCATGTTGTTATTGATTTTTGTGAAAATCTGATGAAATGTCAATATTTTGGCGGGAAAAGAGCAAAAACATTGGCAAAAATTGTTGATAATTGTTAGAATGGCGATTATTTGTCTGTCGTGTTTGTATAAAAAGCGTGCAAGTCTTGGATGGTTGTCAGTATGGATTTGACTCTTGCACCATCAATGCAAAGATGGCACGACTTATGTAACTGTTCATCATGGTAATTATGGTAAAATCATGAAATATTTAGTCATATTAACGACATTGACCGTTTTATTGACGGCTTGTCAAAGCACTTCACAAAACACAACATCGGTCTATCAAGGCACTGACCCATCACAGCGTAAACGTGATAAGATGGAGCTTGCCCAAGCACGCACCGCTTTGGCAGGGCAGTACATCAACCAAAGACAGCTGGATGCTGCCAAAAGACAGTTGGATGAAGCGATAGAGGCACAGCCAAATTATGCCCCTGCTTATGATATGATGGGCAACTTGCTCAAAATAGAGGGCAGTCCTAGCAATATTGCCAACGCCGAAAAATACTTTAAAAAGGCGATCAGTCTGGACCCTGATTTTATCCAAGCACGCAATAACTATGGGGTGTATCTGTCCGAGCTTGGACGTCATCAAGAAGCGATTGAGCAGTTTAATATTGCAGGCAGTACCTTAGGCTATCATAATCGTGCAGGTGCGTTGGAAAATTTGGGGCTGACCTATCTAAAAATGAACAATCCAAAAGCGGCGGAGATGGCATTTAATAAAGCAATAGAGACGGAGAGTGCAACGGTTACAGCAAAGATGGAGATGATTGATATCCTAATTGGCAGACATGAATCCCTAAAAGCCAAAGCCTACTTTAATGACCTAAAAACGATGGCGCAACTTCATAATCAACCCATGCCATCACGCTTGCTATATCAAGGAGTCCGTCTGGGTATTTTGCAAAATGATCGCCAAGAGATTCAGCGATTGTCAAGTCAACTTTTGTCGCAACATCCACTCTCTGATGAAGCAAAACAACTAAAACAATGGCTAAACAACCCAACGGGAGCATTACAGTGAGCCAAACCAACGACAAACCAGCATCAAACACAGGTTTTGGCGGTAAATTAAGAAGTGCCAGAACGTCTCGTGGCTACTCACTAGATGCAGCAGCGGCTGAACTTCACATCCTAAAACGCCACGTACAGGCGATGGAGGAGGAGAACTTTGATGCTCTGCCCCAATTTGCTTTTGCACGGGGATTTGTGATGAACTATGCTAAGTTTTTGGGACTTGATGCCAATGAATTCGCCCGAGAATTTGAAAGCATCTACCCTGAGAACAAACGCACCAAGAGCGTCAATGACATTAAAGCACCACTGACGCCCATGGGTACAATTGAGCGTGGGCGTGGGGGCATGCGTTTTAATCCATGGCTTATTGCAGGGGTGATTGCACTTGTGATTTTTGGTTTTGTCTTATTAAAAATCATATCCAGTGCCATAGACAGGTCAGATGAAATAAACCCAACTGCCCAAACACAAATACTAAATCCAAGCGAGCAAGCCCAAGGAGCGGCGGTCGGTGCGTCGGGTTCGGCATTAAATTTAGGCACAAATGATGGTGAATCTACCACCCAAACCATGGCAGGTCAAGGTGTGATTGATATTTGGTCAAAAGGAGATGTTAATATCAAAATCACCGATAAACATGACAGAGTGCTCATGCAAGGCTTGCAGTCCCGTGGGGGTTATCAGTTAAAGGGTGAGACACCGTTTACCATTGAGATTGACAATCCTGCACAGGTAGATTTGAATTTTAATCAACGCCCCATTCGTTTGGGTGAGCATACCCAAAATGGCAAAGCCACTTTAACGCTACAATAAGCGAGTTATCATGCACCACAGTCCCATCAAACGTCGTCCCACTCGTCAAATCATGGTTGGCAATATCGCCATCGGTGGCAACGCTCCCATCAGCGTGCAGAGCATGACCAATACCAATACGTGCAATGTTGATGCCACAGTCGCCCAAATACAACGCTGTGTGGAGGCGGGGGCTGATTTAATGCGTGTCTCAACACCCACCATGGAATCTGTGGCAGCATTTGCCCAAATTAAAAAGCAAGTCAATGTACCGCTTATCGCTGACATTCATTTTGATTATAAAATTGCTCTGGCAGCAGCAGAAGCGGGAGCGGACTGCCTACGCATTAATCCGGGTAATATTGGCAATGACCAAAAGGTGCGTGAGGTGGTCTCTTGTGCTTGTCATCATAACATACCCATTCGTATTGGCGTCAATGCAGGTTCACTTGAAAAAGATTTGCAAAAAAAATATGGCGAACCAACAGGGCAAGCCATGCTAGAATCAGCTTTACGTCATATTGATATTTTAGAAAAATTAAATTTTCAAGATTATAAAATCTCGGTCAAGGCATCCAATGTTTTTTTGACATTGGATGCTTATCGGCTCATCTCAGCAGAGGTGGACTGCCCGTTGCATTTGGGCGTTACCGAGGCGGGTGTGTATCGTACAGGTACGGTAAAATCCGCCATTGCCCTAGGTGGGCTTTTGCTTGATGGCATTGGCGATACCATGCGAATATCCTTGGCAAGTCCGCCAGAGGAGGAGATTAAAATTGGTTTTGATATTTTAAAATCGCTAAACATTCGTTCAAATGGCGTCAACTTCATTGCTTGTCCGTCTTGTAGCCGTCAAGAGTTTGACGTGATTAAAGTCATGAATGAGCTAGAATCTCGCCTAGAAGACATCAGAGAACCGCTTGATTTGTCGGTGATTGGCTGTAAAGTCAATGGGCCAGGGGAAGCCAAAGAAGCAACCATTGGCGTGGTGGGGGCAAGTCCAAATTCACTGGTGTATAAAATGGGGCAAAAAAGCCATTTGATTGATACCAAAAATTTGGTGGACGAAATAGAACAAATGGTGCGTCAAAAGGCCAAAGAGTTGGCGGACAAACGAGCCAGTGAGATTGTTAGAGTGGCTCAATAAAATTATCATTTGGCATTTTAAGGCACGCTTGCATTTTGCATTTGTTAATGATGGATATTCTCCGATACATAAATGCTCTTGCCGACTTTAATAGATTATTTTTTTAATTTTATGTTTTTATATGAGGTAATGTGATGAAACATACTTTTGTTTTGGGTATTCTTATCCTATCATTTGGCATGTATGGTTGTGCCAAAGAAGAAAATTTTGCCGAACAGCCTGCTGTGGAGAGTAACCCCCCGCATGGTGTCCAAATGACAGAGAAGTCAAATGCCTTATCTCATTGGATTTTAGAAGAGGCGGACATTAGATTTTATAGCACAAAGACCGATAAGAATGATAATGACATTGTCGAGGAGGGTGTTTTTAATACCTATTCTGGCTATTTGGATAAGCAAGGTAACCTAAAAATGGAGATAGAGCTTGACAGTGTTGATACAGACATCTCTATCAGAGACCAAAGAATTAAAGAATGGCTTTTTGAGACAGCAAGATTTCCAAAGGTAGAGATTCAATCCCAAATGGATCATGACTGGATGAATGCTCTTGGTGTTCATAAAGAAGCAAGTAAAGTACAGCCACTGACCATCTCTTTTCATGGCAAGACAATACAAACCGAGGCTTCCCTTAAAATCATAAAGTTGGATGACAATACAATAAATGTGATGACACAAGAGCCTGTGCATATAAATCTGCTAGAACTTGAAATGATGCAGGGCTTAAATAGCTTAACAGAGGTGATGGATTTAAAGAGCATCAGTTATTTGGTGCCAGTCAAATTTCAAGGCAAATTTAAAAAACCTTAAATGATATTTGTCAAGTCATACATAAAATGACTTTGCACCTAATTGGTTATATTGATATAAAATTTTATGCCTTAATAACGCCCTAAGACAATAATGCAACCCAATCATACGATGATTTATAAATGTTTATCTCGTATTTTTGTGTATTTAATGACTCTTACTTTTTGGAATTTATTTTATGAAAAAAAATATATCATCATTCATGACAGTTTTATCATGTTCTTTATTGATGGCTTCTTGTTCTAATGCTGACAATTCATTAAAGAATGATGAAAATAAACAATCAAGCATTAATGTTGATGCCAATACCATCCAAAAACCATCTGCCCAAAAATCATCTTTTGATGTTAAAGTGGGTCTTATGTCATCTTCAACTGGTAATGCACCACTGATTTTTATTGACGAAAAGGGGGGCATTCAGGGTTTTGAGTATGACATTTTAAAAGAAATAGATGAACGTTCTGATTATAATTTTCAATATGAATATCAGCCAAGAGATGACCTTTTTAATGGCATGAATGATAAAGAGATAGACATGATCGCAGGTATTGAGATTAGCAAAGAACGAACTCAAAAATATAATATGACCAACTCTTATTTGGATGTTTATCCAATAACTTTGCTAAGCAAAAATCCCAAAATCAAGAAATTGGAGGATATTGATAAGAATTCTACAGCTGTTAAAGAAGATTCAATGCAAACCACATTCACCATAGTCAAAGATTATGAAAATAATCATGACAATACCAACATAGATTATACGGTCAGTGATTGGATTTCTGTGCAGGCCCTTTTAAGAGATGATGTTAAAATTGCCATTGGTAATTCTGTTGCCATGCCTTATTTTTATTCAAAATATTCAACAAAAAAAGACCCTTTATATTTTTCCATTGATTATGATTATCCACAACAATCTTATGGATTTTTGATAAATAAAGAAAATGTGGACATGATGAATGACATGAATAAGCACATCCTAGATATGAAAAGTGATGGCACTTATCAAAAAATATTTAAAAAGTGGTTTTAGTTTTTAACTAATAACGAAAATGATGTTGTAATATAAATTGAAATATCTTTTTGATAAAACTGATTTGGGAAAAAATATGACTAAACTTACCGCCATCCGTGGCTTTAATGACATTTTGCCAGCCGAATCCGCCAAATGGCGAAAAGTAGAGCATATTTTGATGCAAGTGTTGGATGCCTATGGATTTGGTCAAATTCGTCTACCTATGGTAGAGAGTACAGATTTGTTTGCTCGTGGTGTGGGTGAAGCGACTGACATTGTTGAAAAAGAGATGTTTGGTGTGGTGCATGGCAACCAAAATACAGGTGCAGATGAAGATGATAAATCATTTACACTACGCCCCGAGGGAACGGCAGGGTGTGTGCGTGCGGTAATAGAACATAATCTGACCCGTGGCGATACACCAAAATTGTGGTATATGGGAGCCATGTTTCGCTATGAACGTCCACAAAAGGGACGATATCGTCAGTTTACCCAGCTTGGGGTAGAGAGCATCGGTTCACCGCTGCCTGATGCTGATGCTGAGCTGATTGCGATGACGGCGATGATGTGGAGACGGCTTGGGGTTTTTGAGCATGTAAGCTTGGAGCTTAACACGCTTGGTGAGGCTCATGAGCGTATCGCTTATAAAACAGCATTAGTTCAGTATCTAAATACTCATTTTGATGGACTTGATGATGACAGCCAACGCCGTGTCAGTACCAATCCTTTGCGAGTGCTTGATAGTAAAGATGAACAGACACAGGCGATTTTGCTTGGTGCACCTAAGTTGTCTGACTTTTTGGGTGAGGAGAGTCGTTTGCATTTTGAGCAGGTGCAAAACTACCTACACACGCTTGGCATTGATTTTGTCATCAACCAAAAACTTGTGCGTGGGCTTGACTACTATAACAAAACCGTTTTTGAATGGGTAACGGACAAACTGGGTTCACAGGCGACTGTGTGCGGTGGCGGGCGTTATGACGGGCTTGTTGGCATCGTCAAGGGTAAGCCTGAGCAGAGCGAACCTGCGGTGGGCTTTGCCATGGGGCTTGAACGCTTGATGTTGCTGATAGAAACCGTAAACCCGATTGCCGATACTGCCGACTGCGATGTGTTTGTCGTGGCAAGCGAAAACGTGTATATGAATGCCGTGCTATACGCCAATGAGCTACGCACACATCGCCCAAATTTGCGTGTTAAAATGGCATCTGCCACAAGTTTAAAATCACAGATGAAAAAGGCGGACAAGTCGGGGGCGAAATTTACCGTGATTATCGGCGATGATGAAGTTGCCAATCAAACCCTATCGGTCAAAAATATGGCGACAGGGGAGCAGACAAGCCGTGCGATGACGGATTTTGATTTTGAGTAAGTTGAATAAGATTTGTGATTAAAATTGTCGGTGTTATAAAAGTTTAATGGTTTGGTTGACAATTTAACGACTTTTAAATCATTGATAACACTAGATTTAACATTAAAAAGCATTTTTAAGAGTTAGCAGATGAGCGATGAACTGATAGTAAATGACAAACAAGCCATGTCCGCCCTAAAACAGCACGGCAACAAAATCGTGTGGGCGGTGATTTTGGTGTTGGCAGGGTATTTTGGCTGGGATTTTTATCAAAAAAACTATGCCAAAATTGACACGGTGGCAGCCGATAGCTACACGCTAATCACCGAGAAAAATGATGTGTTTGTCCATCAAGCCGACAAAGAAGCATTAGCCAGGGACCAACAGGCTTTGTTTGCAGATATTGATAAACTGGTGGCGAATCATGGCAAGACCGCTTATGCATGGCAGGCTCTCATGATAAAGGCACGCCATCAGTCGGATAACGGTCAGCACACCGAGGCGGCGACAACCCTAAAACAGGCAAGTCAGATAGATTTGGATGATGAGGGATTAACAGCCATCACCAAACTAAGATTGGGACAATCACTCATGGCAGAGGGCAGTATTGATGAGGCTTTGACGGTGGTTAATGGTGAGTTTCCTAAGGCGTTCGAGAGCTCAAAGCAAGAACTTCTAGGGGATATTTACGTCTTAAAAAATGATAATGACAATGCCAAGCAAGCCTATCAGTTGGCATGGGATGGACTGACCGAGCGTGGCGAGAGTCGCTCATTGCTCAGCCTAAAAATGCAAGCACTGGGCATGACCCCAACGCCCATCACGCCCAAGCATCAAGTAGTGGCAACGCCAGTCCAAGCTGATGCGGACGTGACAAGTGCCGATGTCCAAACAGTGGGTGCAAATGATGTACTGTCAGATGAGAGTGAGACTGTGCAGGGCGGCGGCGATTGATGACACAAAGTGGCAATACAAACACACCATTTATCAACGCATGATAAACAAAACTTTGCTAAAATTAATGCGTTTTAACTGATGTATTAACCATAATCAAATTCAAATCAAATAAGGATTCGTATGAAGCACATCACCAAACCTTTGGCTGTGGCAAGTGTGGCGGTATTGGCACTGACTGCCACAGGGTGCGATCGTTTTGGTCGCAGCAAGGCCCCTAAAAATACCCCTGCCAAACTTGTTAAGATTGATAATGAGATAGCAATCTTAAACAAAGTTGCCAGTTTTTCACTACCCCAAGCAGGTGGACGTTTTAAGGGTGCTAATGTCAATAAAAAAGACGTGGTGGATTTGCAAGTGGCTTCTGTGGGCGGTACACTCATCGCTGCCAGTCGTACAGGTGTGGTCAGTGCCTTTGCTGGCAATGCTCAGACATGGTCGGTAAATGTTGGCGATGTCATCAGCAGTGGCGTGGCAACCGATGGTCGGCTTGTGGTGGTTGGCACTCGCTCGGGTAAGGTGGTGGCACTTGACGGAGCGACAGGGAGCGTGGTGTGGGAGCGAAGTTTGCACAGCTCGTCACTTGCTCCTGCCCTTATTGGCAGTGGTCGTGTGATGGTCTCTGCCAATGATGGCGTGATTTATGCCCTAAATGCCAGTGATGGCAGTCAAGTGTGGCAGTTTAGCACCCAAAACCCTGCTGTCAGTGTGCGTGGTGCGGCAACACCCATCAGCCTGGATGCTAACACGGCACTATTTGGCACGGCAGATGGGCGTATTCATGCCATCAACCCACAGGCAGGCACACCGCTGTGGACACGTCGGGTAGGGCGTGCGGTTGGTGGTAGTCAAGTCCATCGCATGAGCGATGTTGATGGCACGCCATTGGTGGCAGGTCAGTATCTATATGTGCCAAGTTATAGCGGACAGCTTGCGGGCTTTGATATGGGCACAGGACGTACCCTATTTGTTAGTGAGCTTGCCAGCACCAAATCCCCTGCTCTGCTGGGCAATCAGCTCATTGGCACAAGCATTCATGGCGATGTGGTTGCTTTTGATGCGATGACGGGTGATGTGGTGTGGGAAAATAGTGAATTAAAATATCGTCGTCTGACCAACCCTGTTACCATCGGCAATCATGTGGCAGTGGGCGACTTAGATGGTGTGGTGCATGTCTTTGATAGTACAGGAAAAATCATCAGTCGCACAAACACCAAAGGACAACTGACCAGCTTGCAAGTGGCACAAAACCGCCTATACACTCAAAACAGTCAAGATGTGGTAACAGTGTGGCAGTTTTGAGTGATAAATAACAAGTAAATACGAACTAGGTAAATACGAACCAAGGGGCGAGAGATATTGCCCCATTGTTCATCTCTTTGGTTACCAAATTATTTTGATGCACCGTAACGGTGTTACTCTTTGCACATCTTCAAAAGTTACGCCGTCTGCAAGTTCTACCAAAACCAGTCCCTTGTCGGTAACATCATACACCCCAAGCTCGGTAATGATGCGATTGACCGCACCTTTGCCTGTCAGGGGCAGTTAGTACTTTGGTAAAATCTTCGGTTCGCCATGCTTATTGACCTGTTCCATCAGTACAATGACATACCGAACACCTGCCACCAAATCCATCGCACCACCCATGCCCTTGACCATTTTATTTGGTATCATCCAATTTGCCAAATCACCTGTCTCAGATACTTCCATCGCCCCCAAAATGGCAAGATCAACCTTACCGCCTCGTATCATGCCAAACGATTGTGATGAACTAAAAAAGCTCGCCCCTTTTTTGGGCAGTTACGGTCTGTTTGCCTGCATTGATTAAGTCAGCATCAATTTGGCTTTCGGTAGGGAATGCTCCAATACCCAAAAGTCCATTTTCTGATTGGAGCATGACCGTCATGTCTTTTGGGATATGATTGGCAACCAATGTTGGTAGACCGATGCCCAAATTGACATAATAGCCGTCTTGTAATTCTTTGGCAGCACGCTGTGCCATTTGTTCTCTTGTCCGGCCATGATTATTTCTTGTTAATGTGTTAATTTTTAATGGTGCGTTGTTCAATGCGTTTTTCAGGATTGGCATTGACCACGATGCGATGCACATAAATGCCTGGCAGATGAATCTCATCAGGGTCAAGCTCGCCTGTCTCTACCAGTTCTTCAACTTCTACAACCGTGATTTTACCTGCGGTTGCGACATCAGGATTGAAGTTGCGAGCGGTTTTATTAAATATCAAATTACCCATTTTATCCGCTTTATATGCCTTGACAAGCGACACATCAGCAACAAGTGAGTACTCCATCAGGTACTCTACTCCGTCAAACTCTCGGATTTCTTTACCGTCAGCAACTTGCGTTCCTATACCTGTTACCTGTTTTTGTAAAAAAAGCAGGAATGCCCGCCCCACCTGCACGAAGTTTTTCGGCAAGTGTGCCTTGTGGGGTAAGCTCCACTTCAAGCTCGCCTGACAAAAATTGGCGTTCAAATTCTTTGTTCTCGCCAACATAAGATGCGATCATTTTTTTGATTTGCTGGGTTTGTAGCAACAGTCCGAGCCCAAAGTCATCCACACCTGCGTTGTTGCTAATACAAGTCAAATTCTTAACGCCTGTCTCTTTTAGAGTATAAATTAAAGCCCCTGGGATGCCACACAGTCCAAAACCCCCCACTGCAATGGTTTGACCATCCGCCACAATGTCAGCAAGGGCGGATTTGGCATTGTCATATACTTTTGTCATAAAAACTCCTTTTGATTATCTTTTGGCTAGCTTGCATCACAATCTGCCTGCTTTTTTGGATGGGCTTTAATAAAGGCAGGCAAGATACCACAATACTCATCAATGGCGGTAATGGTTGGATAGGCGGACAAATCCACCCCAAAGCGGTTGGTGTTATATACCTGTGGTATCAGCACGCAGTCAGCAAGCGTGAGCATATCACCAAAATAGCATTTGCCCGCCGTCTTTTGTAGTAGCTTTTCAAGGGCAGTAAAGTTTTCATGTATCCAATGGGCATACCACGCCCGCTTATCATCATCGCTGACATTTAGGCGTTGTTGTAGGTATTTTAAAACTTTAAGATTGTTAAGTGGGTGAGTGTCGCATGCTATCATCTGACACATTGTCCATACAGTTGCACGGTCAAAGGACTCTGATGGCAGTAAGGGTATACTGGGGTAAGTGTTTTCCAGATAATCCAAAATTGCCAGCGATTGCATGATAATGCAACCATCGCCCACATCAAGGGCAGGGACAAGCCCTTGGAGGTTTTTGGCAAGATACTCTGCCCCAACTTGTTCGCCTTTAACCAAATGAATTGGCAGATGGTCAGCATTTAAGCCTTTTAAATGTAAAACAATGCGTATCCGATAGCTTGCCGATGAGCGAAAATAAGTATAAAGTTTCATCATATCTGTTTTGTGGATTCAAGCCTTGTCATTGTTATTCCTGTAAATCCAAAAAATAACGTCAAAAGTAAACAGCTGTAACAAAATACGGCATACGGTACATAATCCAGCACGGGCATGCCAAATATTCCTGTCAAAAACACCCCATACACGCCCCATGGTACCAAAGGATTGATGACCGTGCCTGAGTCTTCTATCGTACGTGCTAAATTTTTGGGGTGTAATCCCAAGCGTTTAAATTCAGGGGCAAAGGTATTGCCTGATAACAGTAGACTCAAATACTGCTCGCCCACCAAAAAATTGACCCCAAATGCCGTCAAAGATGCTGCCAATACCGCACGGCTGGCACGAGTGAGCAGATGGGATATGGCAGACAGCAGGGCAGGCAATACCCCCAAAGCGTGCAACAAACCACCCAAGCTTAGTGCCAAAATTACCAAAATCTGACTAAAAAACATGCTTTGTAATCCGCCTCTGGATACCAGTCGTCCAACCTGACCAAGCTCCAAGTCCTTTGCAGGTTGATAGCCTGTAAAGAACCATCCGCCCAAATCAGCAAGAGTGGGCGAGCTGTGGGTATAAGTGATGGCAAGTGATACGATGATGGTTGCTGATATGGCGTAAATGGCGTTCACTCGCATGATGGCAAGGGCAACCAACACAACAAGGGGGAGCAGGGCATGGCCATGTACCAAGCCACTTGCTAACAAATTGTCCTGTAACACTGCCACATCCGCCAAGTTTGCCCTGCCACCATCTGATAGCATAAAAAACACCACCGCCGAGATGAGCCATGCAGGTATGGTAGTGTGCATCATGTTTTTGATATGTTCAAACAAATCAATGCCCACGATACTGGCGGCGATGCTTGTCGTGTCAGATAATGGCGACATCTTATCACCAAAGAGTGCCCCTGAGACCACCGCACCTGCGACCATGGCAGGGTTGGCATTAAAGGCTTCGGTCATGCCCAAAAATGCCACACCCACTGTTGCACAAGTGGTAAAACCGCTACCTAATGCCACCCCAATCACACTTGCTAGGATAAAGGCGGACAAATAAAACATGTTAGGAGATAATACATCAAATCCATAATAAATGAGTGTTGGAATCGCCCCACTCATCATGAGTGCCGATACCAGCAGTCCAATTGCTGAAAACAGATAAATCGCCCCCATACCTGTGGCAACACCACCAATCATTCTATCTTGCATCGCCTCAAAGCTGATGCCTTTGGTAAGCCCAAACATCAACAGACCCAAAATGACAATCAAAAGCGACAACAAAGGCACAAAGCCCCATTTTATCATCGTAAGGGCAAGCACAAAGACCACAACAGCAGCAATGGGGACGGCTTGTTTGGGGGTTAAGTTTAGAAGAGGGGTTTGATTGCTCATAACAATTCCTTATTACCTGATGATGGCATTATATTACCATAAACCTTTGCCATCATTTAAAATAAATGTCATTATAATCAAAAACACCCCATAAATAAATATGATTTTATGGGGGTACTTATGGGGTTTTTAAAAATAATTGTCATTTATGAAATATAATGTATTTAACTATATTTCCCATTTTTCCTGTATTATATGACTATTTATCCAAGCACCCAAAACACCGCATGCCACAACAATAAATCCAAATAAAAGCAAACTTAAAATAATCCACTCTGATTTAATTAAAAAAGTTATAGCAAATCCAAGCAGCACACAGCATTGCAGTGATAATACATAATGAGGCATTAGTTGTTTAGTATAATTTCCACAAAAATTGAGCATAAATTCACTCATAAGCGTATTTTGCACACCATTTCCGACACCAATTAACAGTCCAGAAAAAAATAAAACAAAAATTACCCAATAATTAGACAACATACTTGCCAAACCAAACCCCATCATACCAACACCCATTAACCCAGCCGCCAAATAAGCACCAGAAACCTGTCCTATTTTTTTAAAGAAGTCACTAAATAACATTGGACTAATTAATAAACCCAAGCTCATCATAGATAAAGTTGTCCCATAAATAAATGGACTAAGATTTAACTGATGATTGATATAAGGAATGATAATAATATTTAATGCGGAAGTTAAAGAAATAGTAATCGTAAAAAATAATAAAACTTTTTGAATAGTATGGTTTTTTATAAATTGCCGATAAGAAATAATATAATTATTGTTTGATGTTTCATCTATTGGTTGTTGCTTATTAGAATGATGACCATTCAACATCAATAAAATAAAACAAAAAAAGCTAATGGCTGACAAAATAAATACCAAGTCCTTCTCAATAAAACCAAATGCCAATCCTGTTAAACTGGGAGCAAAAACAAATCCAGCGTTTTTAATGGTTTGAGTTAATTTGTTAGCAAGAGTTAAATTGTTAGAAAAGTAATTTGGCAACACTGATAAAAACACAGTCCACAGTAGCGAACCCAAATACCCCAATAAAAAACTAAGAACTAAAATCAACAATGCTGAATTAGCAAAAAAATAAAAGGCAAGTATGATCAACCCTTGTAGAAAAAACACAGTAGGCAAAATAATCTTTTCACTAATTTTTGGCAAAATAAACGCACCACTACGACTGGCAGTAACACCACCAATCATAGACAGAGCATATAGTAAGGTTAAATTTTTTGAGTCACCACTAGCTAATGTAAGAGCAAAACTAACCAACATTGCTTCATCAGCGAAACTTCCTAGTGCCAAAACAACGACTGCAATAATAACTAGCGGGTAGCGCATACCAAACACCCCCATAAATATAATTTATTTATGACAGCAAAGATATTCTCTTGCCCACATCTCTCAATATCAATAACCTCATTGTTTAAAATATAATTTAACAAAATGTCAATATCTTGATGATAAGAAATACAGGAACAATGACCATTAGATGATATAATTAACATATCATCCAATCTAATCCACTGCAATACAGCATTATTATCTTTTATTAAGAAAAGACAATCCATTTTTTGTTTTTGTATTGGTCTAGGAACAAACAAACCCAAACTGGTTGTCTTAATAAGCTGATAGGAAATTATTTTAAGTTTTATATTAAAATCATTCAGTCTACTTCTAATATGATGAATAATCTCAAGATTATCATCGCTTAGGCTTACCAATCCAGAATTAAAATTGTGATTGGGAAAATTATTGAATTTAATATGATTTAAACCATCACTTCCAACAAACAAACTCTTACCAACTTGTTCAAATATGGTATCAACATCATCATTGTCTTCCCAAAATGCGATATTTACAACTAAAGAAGTAGCACCTTTACTCTCTGCTACATGATAATAGTCATAAGGAAAATAACAAATATTGTCACTTCGGTTTTGAATGATTGTAGCACTATCCTTGTATTGTTCATAGTGTGGATATTTTAGTCCTTTTACTGTTTTTTGATTGGGCGACCAAGTATACATACTTTTGCCATTTCTTAGAGTAAAAGCAAAATTATGTGCATAATCTACATGCACGCCTGAATGTGTTGATGCATAATTGCCCAAAAAACAATCTACATCTACTCGTCCTGTTGGTTTTTTATCAGTATTATTGTAAATAATATGAGCAAAATTTCTTGCTATATCCCAAATCTGTGCATTGATAGTATGTAAGCCAAAATAAGCAATACACCAATCATTATTTTGGTTCATATGTTCAAGTCGTGTAATATAATTGTCTATATCAACATCATTGGATATCGCAAGCATATCACGATTTGGAATTGGTGTTAGAATGCCATTGATGGAAGTAATAAAGTCTGTGGCTTTATTGTGTGTTTGAAAGTCTTGTAGGTGATTTTTATAATACAAAAAAGTTTCAAATATTGTTTTCTCATCAAACATTATTTGGTGTGAATGCAATGTATTAAATTCTACTGCTTCTCTATTCCAAAAATTCAAAAATTCCGCTTTGTCTGTTATAGATACCATAACTAAACCTATCAAAAACCATTAGATAAAAGAAAGTTGTAATCCAATATGTATTGTCATCTATATCTTTAATGGTTAAAGGTAAGCTTAAGAATTACGCGGAATGCTTGGTATGCACATCTGCTACCGTGGAATGATAATCCACAGTCTGAGATTGACCGCTACGCATCGTTGATGCTGGCGGTTCATCTGGCATCTGTGCATATTTTACATGCTTGCTTAGTGGGTTGAAGTCTTGGAGAGTCAAATCAGTCATCATATCCATAATAGTGATATCCTTGTTAATAGTGATATAGGTCATTGACAACCATATCAGAATACAACTGATCTTGATTATCCAATACATAATAACAAAAGTCAAGACCTATCTTGAAAAAAATTAAGAAGAACAAGTATCAAAAAACACCCACACAAATCAATTCTGGCGTGGGTGTTTTTAATAATTTCAATACAATTAAAACTCTGTCTTCACCGTATTGACAATCTCGCCAAAAATACTGTTGCCGTCTTTGTCATTCATATAAATTTTAACGGTGTCGCCATTGTCCAAAAAGGACGTTTGTGGCTCGCCCGTCTCGATGGTCTCATACATTCGCACTTCGGCAATACAGCAGTAGCCCACACCGCCGTGTTCTACCGATGAGCCGTACAGATTGCCTTGTTTGTTAGACACCGTACCAGAACCGACAATCGTCCCTGCCTGAACATCACGTGTTTTTGCCAAATGGCTAAGTAGGCGAGCAAAATCAAAGGTCATATCCACGTCTGCATTGGGGCAGCCAAATAAGTCGCCATTTAGCTCCACATTCAAAGGCAGATGCACCTTATAATCCGCCCAAGCGTCCCCAAGCTCATCGGGTGTTACAAAGACAGGACTAAAAGCAGACGCAGGCTTGGACTGCAAAAAGCCAAAGCCTTTGGCAAGCTCGCTAGGGATTAGCCCACGAAGTGAAACGTTATTGACAAGCCCGATCAGCACGATGGCAGACCCTGCCGTATCAATGCTTGCCCCTTGTTTGATATCACAGCTTACAACGACCACTTCGGCTTCAAAGTCAATACCCCATTCAGGCTTTGCCAAAATCTCATCGGTCGGTGCAATAAAACTGTCCGAACCACCTTGATACATGAGCGGGTCATCATAAAAGGACTCAGGCACTTGTGAATTACGGGCTTTTCGCACAAGCTCGACATGGTTCAGATATGCCGAGCCATCTACCCACCCATAAGCCCTAGGCAGGGGCGAATGGCAGTCTTTGACAACAAAGGGCATACCCACGCCATCATCATCGTTTAGTTTTTTATAAATATTTTGTAAGATTGGCTCGCTATTTGCCCAGTCGTCTAGGGCGTTTTGTAGCGTGGTAATTTCATCACAAAACAAACAGCGACTCAAATCACGACTTACCACCACCAGTCTGCCATCTCTGCCAAAGGGAGTGTTGTTGTGTTGTCTTAATGTAGCAAGTTTCATAGATTTCCTTTTTTATTAGGTTGGCTTGGATTTTCTTAATTGTCATCAGGCGGTTCGGTGCCGTCATGCACCCATTGGGCGTGTTTTGGGGCTTTTTTGGTGTCCGCCCATTCGTCTAGCATCTCCCATTTGACTTTACCCAAAGCACGGCTCATTTTGTCGGTTGTCATATCACAGGCAAGCTCAATGCGATGACCGCTTGGGTCAAAAAAGTAAATGGAATGAAACAGCGTATGATTGACAGGCCCTAGCACATCAATGCCATCTTTGATGAGTTTATCTTTGGTGGCAAGCAGGGTGTCCATGTCTTTGACCTTTAATGCCAAATGCTGAGTCCAAATGGGCGTGTTCTCATCTCGCCCCATCTCAGGACGCGTGGGCAACTCAAAAAATGCCAAAATATTACCTCCGCCTGCATCCAAAAATATGTGCATGTATGGGTCAGGTTCGCCCGTAGATGGTACTTTATCTTCGGCAATGGCACAAGCACAAAGCCCATGTTTAGATGTTTTTGATACCATTGTACTGTTTGTTTGGCATCACGACAGCGATAGGCAACGTGGTGTACGCCTTGGGTTAGTGTGGTCATACTCACTCCTATTTAGGCGGTTGTTTTGGTATCAAGCGTGCCACGACGGACTTGGTCTCGCTCTAAGCTCTCAAAGAGTGCCTTAAAGTTACCCTCACCAAAACCATCTTTGTAGTCGCCTTTGCGTTGGATGAATTCAAAAAACACAGGGCCAAGCTGAGTTTCTGAAAAAATCTGTAACAGCAGGCGTGGGTGTCCGTTCTCTGTGGTGCCATCTAAAAGTATGCCACGACTTTGTAGCTTGGCGATGTTCTCGCCATGATTGGGCAGGCGTTCATCAATCATTTCATAATAAGTGTCAGGTGGAGCACTCATGAGCGGAATGCCTGCTTGACGCAAAGCATCAATGGCAGGAAGTAAGTCATCTGCCAAAAGAGCAATGTGCTGAATGCCCCCACCACCAAAGGCCATGAGATACTCTTCAATCTGCCCACCCCCTTGCTTGGATTCTTCGTTCAAAGGAATGCGGATTTTGCCATCTGGGGCGGTCATGGCTCGGCTGGCAAGCCCTGTGTATTCACCTTTGATGTCAAAATAGCGAATTTCTTTAAAATTAAACAGCCTTTCATAAAAGGTAGCCCAATAATTCATGCGTCCACGATAGACGTTGTGAGTTAAGTGGTCAACAACCTTAAAACCATAGCCCACAGGGTGCTTGTCTACACCATCTATAAACTCAAAATCAATGTCATAAATGGATTTGCCATCTTCATAACGGTCAATCAGATACAAAGGCGCCCCACCAATGTCTTTAATGGCAGGCAGTCTTAGTTCCATGACGGATGTGGGAATGTCAATGGGTTCTGCCCCAAGCTCTAAGGCACGCTTGTATGCCTTGTGAGCATCTTTGACCCGAAATGCCATGCCACACGCACACGCTCCATGTTCTTTGGCAAAATAGTAGGCATGGCTTTTTGGTTCATTGTTGATGATGAAATTGATGTCGCCTTGACGATATAAAAGCACATCCTTTGAGCGGTGTTTGGCGACCAAGCTAAATCCCATTTTTTCAAAAATTGGTTCTAAAAAATTGGGTGTGGGAGAGGCAAATTCTACAAATTCAAAGCCATTTAGACCCATTGGGTTTTCAAATAAATCCATCATGCGAGACTCCGTTTCATAAAAGTTAAAATAAAGGGCAGATGATGATAAAACATTGCCAACTGATGACAGTTATCATAAAATAAGTATAAAGGTTGTACAAATCATTTTTTTAATTTATTTATGGGAAAATCCAATGAATGTCTCATTGCGACAGCTTAGAGCCTTTGTGATGATTGCCGATTGTAGAAGTTTTACCAAGGCAGGTGATGAGCTGTTCTTAACCCAATCATCTTTGAGTGGACTCATCAAAGAGATGGAAAAACAACTTGACGTCAAGCTCTTTGACCGCACCACTCGCCAAATCCATTTAACGGATGCAGGCAAGCGACTGCTCCCACACGCACGGCGGATTTTGGATGAAGTGCGATTGTTTGACCACCAAACGCAGGATTTAAAGGACTTTTATCAAGGCAAAATCCGCCTTGCCGTCTCCCAACAGCTCGCCGCATCAGGCATGCCACGCTTGATTCATAAGTTTGCCACGATTTATCCTAGCGTGCAGGTAACACTGCTTGACTGCTCCATTGAGGAGGTCATCAGCCGTGTGCAGTCGCTTGATGCTGACATTGGCATTGGACCTGAACGTACGCTTGGGTCAGACATTTTGGCAGATGAGTTGTTTGCATCACCTTTTTATGTGGTGTTGCCTACCACGCATGCCCTTACCAAATATTCCCACATCGCTTGGGGTGAGCTTGAAGATGAGCGTATCATTACCTTGCGTGGTAATTTTACCCAAAGATTGATAGATGAGTTGCCCAAAGAGCTGTCATCTCGGTTGTTTCGGATGGATTATGAGGTAAATTTTTTGTCTACCGCTCTTGGCATGGCACAAATGGGGTTTGGATTAACCATCACCTTACCCCACGCCAAAAACTGGGTTGATCAACATGGGCTTGTCATGAGGCCTTTGGTTGAACCGAGCATTCATCGCAAATTTATGTGCTACACCCATAAAAGGCGTTCTCCCACGCCTGCCATGAGTGCCTTTTTGCGATTTTTAAAAGGGTATGCTAAGGCATGGGAGTGATGTTCTGCTGGTGTATTTCTTGCTGGTATGTTCTAAGTTGGCAATTGACAAATGCCCCACTTTGGCAATTTTATGTTAAAATAGCAAGTTTTATAAAATAACAACTGAGAACACCATGTCCTTAAAATCCGTAGTTGCCCTTATCGGTCGCCCAAATGTGGGCAAATCCACGCTGTTTAACCAACTCACCAAATCCCGCCAAGCCCTAGTTGCTGATTTGGCAGGACTGACCCGAGACCGTCAGTATGGCGATGTATTTTTTGAAAATAAATCTTTCATCGCCATTGACACAGGAGGTATTGGCGAGGCTGATGATGGCAAGGGTAACATTGATGACTACATGGCGACACAATCGTACACCGCCATTTACGAGGCAGACATGGTTGTGTTTATTGTGGATGCACGAGCAGGACTTACCCCAAGTGATGAGGAGATTGCTAGGTTTTTGCACACGCTGGGCAAACCTGTCTTTTTGGTAGCCAACAAAACAGATGGCGTACATGATGCGTCCATTGCTGAGTTTTTTGGGTTAGGTTTTGGTGAGCCGATACCTACCAGTGCCAGCCATGGCAAGGGCGTAACGAGCCTACTTGAAATCATCACCGCTGATATGCCTGAAACAGTCGTTGAAGATTCCAAGGCAGATGGCTTAAAATTGGCGATCATCGGTCGCCCAAATGTGGGCAAATCCACGCTGGTCAATCGCCTTTTGGGTGAGGAGCGTGTTGTGGTGTTTGATATGCCAGGCACAACCAGAGACAGCATTTATATCCCTTTTGAGCGAGAGGGGCGAACTTATACACTCATTGATACCGCAGGGGTAAGACGGCGTGGGCGTATTGATGAGAAAGTGGAAAAATTTAGTGTCATCAAAACCTTGCAGGCCATCAAAGATGCGAATGTGGTTGTGTTGGTGATTGATGCTCATGAGGGCATTGTGGACCAAGATTTACACATGCTCGGCTATGCCTTAGATGCAGGACGGGCGATTGTGATTGCCATTAATAAGTGGGATAATCTCACTCAGGACCAAAAAGACAGTGTCAAAATTGAAATGGACAGACGTTTTCACTTTATCCCATGGGTTAAGATTCATCTGATTTCTGCCTTGTATGGCAATGGTGTGGGTAATCTGTATCCATCCATCCATAAGGCGTACGATGCGTCCATGTTTAAGGTATCCACATCTCGTCTTACGCAGATTTTGCAAGATGCTGTGGCGGCCCATCAACCGCCAATGGTGAGTGGTCGCCGTATCAAACTTCGTTATGCTCACTTAGGCGGTCATAATCCACCTGTCATTGTCATTCATGGCAACCAAACAAGCAGTCTGCCAAAGAGCTATCAGCGTTATCTTGAAAATATCTATCGTGAGGTATTTAAATTAGAAGGCACACCCCTTCATGTGGAATTTAAACAAAACGCCAACCCATATCAAGGTAAAAAAAATCCCGTCATCAAAAATAAAGCCAAAGTCATGCGTGAGCGTAAACGTATTGCTGAATTTAAGAAACGGGATAAGAAGAGAAAGTAAGAGCGGATTATGAATTACGGGTTGTCATTTATTAGTGATGATGATTTATATCATCATGTCAAAAATACGGTATTAAAATACCGTTTTCAAATTGATTTTAAAAAATTAAATAAAAACTTAATTGACCCAATTAAATTAACATTTGACAGTGCCATTTATCAAGGCGGTTTTGATAATGGGGCATTGTCTGTTATTTTGGATAATGAAATTAGCCGTCAAATGGATAAATCCAATACCAATCATATCGGTTATTTTCATCAAAATATTTTTAATTTTATTGGTAAAGAAAACGGTTGGTCTGTTCCTAGTCAAGGGTTTGATGTTGAAAATTCATCTTTACAAATCTATGTAGAGATGAAAAATAAACACAACACCATGAACAGTTCATCATCGGCAAAAACATATATGCGAATGCAACACAAGATTTTGCAAGAGCCAAATGCCACTTGTATGCTTGTGGAGATTATCGCCAAAAATAGCCAAAATATCGCATGGCAATGCTCGGTGGATAATCAATCCATGAAACAAGAACAAATTCGCCGAGTGTCTATTGATAAGTTTTATGAATTGGTAACAGGTAACGCTAATGCCTTTGCTCAATTATGCCAAATATTGCCAAACGTTATCCAAGATGTATTGGCAAATGAAAAAACACAAATCATTGAAAATACGGTGTTATCAGACATACAAGAACAAAACATTGAGCATATTCTAACCAGTTTGTATTTAATCACATTTAAAAAATATCAAGGATTTGATAACTTTCATTTGGGGTTATCATGACAAATTTATCATTATTTGATGAGCAAATACCAAATCAACAATCCTATATTCATTCTAATAAAAAAATTAGTAGCATTGAATTATTTGCAGGGGCGGGCGGATTGGCTTTGGGTCTTGAAAAAGCAGGATTTGAAGCGGTGTTATTTAATGAAGTGGATAAACATGCTTGCCAAACATTACGCCAAAATCGCCCTAATTGGCATATTTTAGAACAGGATATTTCTACGGTGGATTTTCGTCCTTATCGTGATAAGGTTGATTTTTTATCGGGTGGATTTCCTTGTCAGGCATTTTCTTATGCAGGAAAAGGCGAAGGCTTTAATGACATTCGAGGGACGATGTTTTTTGAATTTGCCCGTGCCATAAAAGAGATTAACCCTAAGGTTATTTTGGGCGAGAACGTCAAGGGTCTGTTAAATCATGATAAAGGCAGAACGCTTGCAACCATTAAACAGACACTCACAGAATTAGGTTATCGTGTGATTGAGCCAAAAGTATTAAATGCTGTTAATTTTCGTGTGCCACAAAAAAGAGAGCGGATTTTTATTGTGGGTGTTCGTGAAGATTTGGCGGATAAGGTGGATTTTGTGTGGCCTACGCCTTATCATCGCCCCATGACCATGACGGACGCTTTAAAAGCAGGTGAACTGTTTGATTGTGATGTGCCGATGTCGGACGGACAAATTTATCCAGAACACAAAAGATCGGTGTTAGACCTTGTGCCACAAGGGGGCTGTTGGCGTGATTTGCCTGATGAAGTGGCTCGTGCTTACATGAAAAAAAGCTATTTTTTGGGCGGTGGGCGTACAGGCATGGCAAGGCGTTTGGGTTGGCATGAGCCGAGTTTGACTTTGACGTGTTCGCCCGCCCAAAACCAAACCGAACGTTGCCACCCTGACGAAACCCGTCCGCTTAGGGTGCGTGAGTATGCTCGCATACAAACTTTCCCTGATGATTGGCAGTTTGCAGGTTCATTGTCTCAGCAGTACAAACAAATCGGCAATGCCGTTCCTGTGAATTTGGCATATGCCATGGGCGTGCAATTGCGACAGTTGTTATTACAAATCATGGATTAATATGTTCAAAAACATCCGCATTCTTATCCTACTTTGCATTTTACTCATCGTCGCTGTCAATAGCTTTCGTGATAAAAATCACGATTGGCAAAAGCCTGTTTATGTCGCCATTTATCCCATTAACGTGGATAATTCGCCAGAGGTTGCCAAATATATCGCAAGCCTATCCGACAGCGATTTTAAAGAAATAGAGACCTATCTTAATGCCGAGAGCAAAAAATACGGTCAAAATGCCAATTTTTATTATCGGCTTGGGCAAGAAGTCAAAGCCATGCCCCCTGTCGTGCCAAGAAATGGCGGAATGAGTGATGCGATTATTTGGAGTTTAAAATTTCGCTATTATGCCTACAAAAACGCCCATGACGTTGGCGTGCCGACCAATTTGCGGTTATTTTTGCAGTACCATAGCCCCGACAAAAAAGTCATCACCGAGACATCTACCGCCTTACAAAATGGACGCATTGGCGTGGTCAATCTGTTTGGCATGGACAAAAAAACCGCCAATAATAACGTGGTCATCGCCCACGAGAGCTTGCACGCCTTTGGGGCGAGCGACAAATACGACCTATCAAACGGCACTCCCATATATCCGCACGGCTATGCCAACCCCGCCCAAAACCCACGCTATCCGCAGACCCAAGCCGAGCTTATGGCGGTGCATATCCCCACATCGCCGACCAAATTTGACATGGCACGAGACCTAAAACAAACGGTTGTGGGCGAGATGACGGCAGTTGAGATTAAATGGAAAAAATTGGATTAACCATGCTTTTTGAGACGCTTGCCATAAATAACGGTGATATTTTAAATCTGGATTATCATAATGAGCGATTTAAACAGGGGCAGTTATTTTTACATTGCCAAACGATGATTGATGATATTGCCGATATTATTAACATTTCTGATGAATTTAATAATAAATTTATCCGTTGCCGTGTTACTTATGATAACTATAACATAAAAGTAGAGTATTTTGATTATACCCCAAAATCCATTCAATCTTTTAAAATAATAGAATGCGATAGTATAGATTATGCTTATAAATATGATGATAGGGCTTTATTAAATCAGTTATTATCGCAAAAGGGCGATTGTGATGAAATTATTATTATAAAAAATGGATTAGTTACAGATTGTTCTATTGGCAATTTATTATTTTTAAAAGATAATCATTGGTACACGCCCGATACACCATTATTGAAAGGTACTCAGCGAGCGTATTTATTGGACACTCAAAAAGTTCATTTGGCAAATATTGATAAAAATAACATTTGGCAATACGAAAAAGTGATGATGATAAATGCCTTAAATGCGTTTGATGAAAATAGGGCGATATTAATTAAAAATATTAAGGAATGATATGCTAAGATTGGCAATTTTTGCGGACATTCATGGCAAATTTTTATTGCCATTTAAACTAGTGAATTATTACCAAACCCTGACAGGGAAAGCGATTGACGCCATTATCCAATGTGGCGACATGGGAGCATTTCCCGACAAAAACAACATGGATAAAGCGACATTAAGACACGCCAGACATGACAGAGATGAGCTGGGTTTTATGGATAATTTTGTCAAAATGGATAATGACATTGCCAAATTTTTAAATACGCTTAATATCCCCATGTATGCCGTGCGTGGCAATCACGAAGACCATGATTTTTTGGATAATTTAGAACATAACAGCGATAAAAATTCGCCTTATTTTCATATTGATTGTTATCAAAAAATTCGGGTATTAAAAACAGGCTTTCCGCTCATATTAACCAATGATACCGACAGCATTAGCCTATTGGGGATTGGGCGAATTGGCGACAGAAAAGGGCGAGATAATAAAACATTTATCCAAAACTACGAACGAGAACAATTAAAAAAGCTCTATAAAACTTGTGGCGATATAGATATTTTAATCACTCATGACAAACCAAGCGAGAGCATTCGTGGTTATGGTTCATCTGACGTGGCAGACGCATTGGATAATATCGCTTTTTGTTATCTTTTTATGGACATACGGGTGAGCCTTATCATGAAACACTTGCTGATAATGGCATTACCCAATCAATAAAAATCAAAGAATTGGAATTTAATCAAAAAGGCAAATTAGAAACAGGCTGTATGATAATTTTAGAAAAAAACAAGGATAATATCAGCATAAAAAGCGTACCATTATTTGATATTATTCATTTTGATAAAGAAAGTTGGCGGTATATGTGATGATTTGCAATTTTATAAAAAAAATTTTAAAAATCCCTTGACTTTTTATTTTTATCGCTTATCATATACGCATTCACGCACCAAATACGCTTGGTGCATTTCATTCACCCAAACAGCAATAGGAGTAAAACAATGTCTGTATCTTACAATTTTTGTAATCCAAAAAAGACCAACCGTTTTGACTGTTTGGGCAAATCATTTTTGATATAATCTTTATATCAAGCCAAACACATAAAGACGGTGGCAAGCCTTAATCTACAAGGCTTTCACCGTTTTTTTATTGTCTAAAATTTGCCCAAAAAATCGCCAAGATTTGTCTTAAAAATTGATAAACTGCTTTATCAATTTTGACGGTTTTCTTTTCCCAAAAATATTGTCTTTTATTTGTCATTTTTATATTTAAAAATGATTGGGGAAGTATTGTCTTTTTAATTTATGTTTATTTAATTAGCTAAAAATTAAATGATTTTTGGTTGGGGATTTTTATATCAAAAATTTGGTATTTTTAAATTCAATCGTCATTGTAGGGGCGAATTACATTTGCCCAAAAAATACCAATAGCACAATCCCCAAACCAACCCAAAAGAGAAATAATTTTATGAGTATCGGACTTATTTTAAATGAAAATGGCAACAATGGCGTGCCTGTCAAAATCTTTACCAAAGACGTGGAACAAAAGGCGTTAAATCAGCTCTACGCGATGAGCCAGTTGCAATTTATCCATAGCCATATCGCCGTCATGCCTGACGTTCATGCGGGCAAGGGGGCGACTGTGGGGAGCGTGATTCCGACCAAATCGGCAATCATTCCGTCTGCGGTGGGCGTGGATATTGGCTGTGGCATGAACGCCCTACGCCTGTCTATCAAGGCAGAGCAGTTGCCCGACAACCTAAAACCTGCCCGCCTTGCCATTGAAAAACACGTCCCTGTCGGCTTTGAAAAGCACAAGCAAATCATGGCAAAAATGAGTACGCTTGACCCGCTTGCCATTCGTCTCAAAAAAATTACCGACAAGCACAAGGGTTTGTTAAAAATGCTCAATAACTTTGACAGAACGTGGGCAAAACAGCTTGGCACGTTGGGCGGTGGCAATCACTTTATTGAGCTGTGCGTGGACGAGAACGATGACGTGTGGATTATGCTCCACTCTGGTTCTCGTGGGATTGGCTCGTGTATTGGCGAGTATTTTATCAGTCTTGCCAAAAAGGTGAATGAGACGTGTTTTGGTTATATTCCTGACCGTGAGCTGTCGTATTTGGCGCAGGGTACGCCGTTTTTTGACGATTATATTGAGGCGGTGGGCTGGGCTCAGGACTATGCGACCGAAAACCGCAAGGAGATGATGAGACTCATTATCAAAGCCTTACAAAGCAAAGACGCACAATTTCCCCGCTTTACCGTAACCAAAGAGGCGATAAACTGTCATCACAACTATGTCAGCCGTGAGAGGCATTTTGGCAGTTCGGTCTATGTAACTCGCAAGGGGGCGATTAGTGCCTATGAGGGTGAGCTTGGCATTATCCCTGGCTCTATGGGGGCGAAATCCTATATCGTGCGTGGGCGTGGCAATAGCGAGAGTTTTTGTTCGTGTTCGCATGGGGCAGGGCGAAAAATGAGCAGGGGGCGTGCGGTGCGTGAGTTTGGCTTGGCGGATTTGGTGAGCCAAACGGACGGTATCGAATGCCGTAAAGATAAGGGCGTGCTGGACGAAATTCCACAGGCGTATAAAGATATTGATGAGATCATGGCAAACCAAACCGATTTGGTGGAGGTTGTGCATACCTTAAAGCAGGTGATGTGTATTAAGGGGTGATGAATGATTTTTGGACTACTATCTGATTTTTTATTTGTCATTTTGTAAAATAAGTGCAGGAGCAAATTACATTTGCCCTGTGTTAAATTTGGATTTTGGGGTGAATAAATTACCCTTATACGTCCAAATTCTAAAATATATTTTGATTTAGTCCAACATAGGAAAATAATATGAAAAACCAAAAAGAGCTTATCAAACTTGGCGAAAAATTGGCAAATCACCCAATTTACCCAAGTGCGATTAAAGTACGCAACCAAACCGCCTTAAACCCTTTATTAAAAAAGGGTGGTGTTCATGATAAAGACAACCCCAAAACACGCCATAAAAAAGAGCGTGCTAAAATACGTTTGCACCTAAAACATAAGGGGTATGACAATAATTTTTAAAAATTTTTCAAATTTTTTGTAAGATATTTGCTCCACGTCCGTCTAAGGTATATCATAGAATGGTTTATGATGTTCAATCGGAGTTTATTATGTCAAATCTTAACCGTAAAATCACAGGCCTTGCAGTAGCAACCTTACTGGCGACAGGGCTGAGTGCTTGCAAAGAGGAAAAAGTGCAAGCACAGCCACTGGCACAAGGCTATCAAAATGCTGATACCGCCCAGCCTAATCAAGCAGTCGTCTCCGACACCAAAACCGCCGAAGGCAAATGTGGTGAGGGCAAATGTGGTGAGGGCAAATGTGGTGAGGGCAAATGTGGTGCGACCAATGCTGACAAATCAGCATCTGCCAGTTGTGGAGCAAGTACTGATAAAAACGCCAATGCCAGTTGTGGCGGTTCAAAATAAACAGTTTGTTGATGGCAAATACAAGGTTATGATGTTTTGTAACCTTGACTTTCGTTATTTTTACTTATTTAACGCTCTTTTTGATGGGTGAGTCGGAGAAAAATTAATGATACAAACCAAAAACTTAATCATAGGCTTTGGTAAAGCAGGCAAAACATTGGCAGGACTGTTTGATAAACATGGTCAGAGTACCATTTTGGTTGAGCAATCGGAAAAAATGTATGGTGGAACGTGTATTAACGTGGGCTGTATTCCCTCAAAAAAACTGATTCATGAAGCCAAAACGGATGGTTTTGATGAAGCCATGCAAAACAAAGATGCCCTTATCAGTACTTTGCGTGAAGCAAATTTTAACAAAATCAATGATTTATCAAACGTGCGTGTCATTACCGCACAGGCAAGTTTTGTTGATGATAATACCGTTACCCTATCCACAGGCGAGACGGTGCGTGCTGAGCGGATTTTTATCAACACAGGTGCAACCCCCATCATGCCAAACGTGGCAGGCGTGGATGGTGAGCATATTTATGACAGTACAGGGCTGTTAAACTTAGGCGATACGCAAAAAACCACCCCCAAGCGATTGGTCATCGTGGGTGCAGGATTCATCGCTCTTGAATTTGCCTTTATGTATCACGCCTTTGGCAGTCAAGTAAGCATTGTTGAGCGGTCGGAGGAGTTTTTAGCAAACGTTGATGATGATGTGCGTGAAATTGTCCTTGATTTGTTAGATGAGCGTGGTATTGAGTTGCATTTGGGGCAAGACGTCCAAGAGTTTAGACATCAAGATACCCACACTCAGGTCATCACTGACAAACTGACCCTAGATGCTGATGCCGTGCTTATTGCCATTGGCAGACAGCCCAACACAAACAGTCTAAACCTACAAAACACAAGCGTGCAATTAGATGAGCGTGGTTATGTGGTGTGTGATGATAAACTAAAAGCCACAAACAATATTTGGGCCATGGGCGATGTTGCAGGCTCACCACAATTTACTTATATCTCGCTTGATGATTATCGCATTGTGGCAGATGATTTGTTTGGCAGTGGCACACGCCAAAGAGCTGACCGCAATATCTTCCCAACCAGCGTCTTTATCACACCGCCTTTATCACAAATTGGCATGAGTGAAAAACAAGCCCAAGCAAGTGGTAAAAATTATCAAGTAGCAACCTTAGCCGCCCAAAACATTGTTAAAGCCAAAATGACAGGCAACACCAAAGGTTTATTAAAAGCGGTTGTGGATAAAGACACCAATGAGATTTTGGGTGTTACGCTGTTTTGTGATGACAGCCATGAGATTATCAACTTATTTAAACTGGCAATGGATAATGGTGTTAAAGCAGATTATTTTAAAGGACAGATTTTTACGCATCCAACCATGAGCGAATCATTAAATGATTTATTTGCTCAATTTTAAAATGGTTTTTTATAAAGGTATGTTATGAAAAAATTTACTCTGACCATCATCATGGGTGTGTTTGGATTGACAGCATGTAACAGTTTTGCCAACATGTCCATCAAAGACAATACAACCCAAACACAGGTTCAAACACAAATCACACCAAAGGCAAAAGGCGTTTGGATTGATGTTCGCACCCCAGAAGAATATCAAGCGGGTCATTTGACAGATAGCATCAATGTCCCTGTTGATGATATCACCAAACGTATCTTTGCCATTGAACCTAATAAAGACAGTCCCATCAATCTATATTGTCGTAGTGGCAGACGTGCCGAGGTTGCTCGTACGCAACTGCTTAAATTGGGTTATACCAATGTTACCAATCACGGCGGTTATGAAGATTTAAAACAACAAGGCTATCGTTAAGGGATTTTTTATGAAAATTAATGTTGGCAAACCCGATAAAATCGTGCGAATTGTTTTGGGTGTCGTTATTATTGGTGTGGGTGCTTATTTTGGTTCGTGGTGGGCAATCGTTGGGCTTGTGCCTTTATTGACAGGCTTTATGAATTTTTGCCCCATTTATCATCTTTTGGGCATCAGCACCTGTAAATACCATGCTAATAAAAACTTCAATAAGTAAAAAGACAGACATGACAGATAACAAATCACCACATGGGGCAGGGCTTGGCTTTCGCCGTGAACTATTACCGCAAATGTCTCTTGATGATGTCAATGCCATTTATCAATTAAGCCATATTGATTTTTTTGAGGTCTCGCCTGAAAATTGGATAAATTCCCAAGGCATGATGGGCGGTCGTTTTGAAAGTATCTTACGTGCTTATACCGAGCGGTTTTCATTCATCTGTCATGGACTTTCTTTATCTATTGGCAGTTCACAAGAATTGGACATTACTCATGTCAATAATATCAAAACATTCATGAAATCACACGGCATGAATTTATTCACCGAGCATCTGTCTTGGTGTGGTGATGATAAAGGACATTTATACGATTTATTGCCCATACCTTGCACCCAAGAAGCGGTATTTTGGGTGGCTGACCGCATAAAAAAAGTGCAGGACATTTTAGGCTCTCAAATCGGTATTGAAAATGCCTCATACTATTATCTACCCTCTCAAAGCCAAATGTCTGACAGTGAATTCATTTCAGCGGTGATAAAAGAGGCGGATTGTTTGTTGCATTTGGATGTGAATAATATTTTTGTCAATAGTCAGAACTTTGGTTTTGACCCACACCAATATTTGCGTGAATTACCCTTAGAGCGGACGTGTTATTTACATGTGGCAGGACATTATGTGGACGATGATGGTCTGATTGTGGATACACATGGCGATGGCGTGGTAGAGCGTGTTTGGGCATTGCTAAATGATGCTTATGAGTTGATTTTTGCCAAAACGGGCAAAACGGCGGATAAAATTCCAACTTGTTTGGAGCGTGATTTTAACTTTCCAAAACTTAGCGAGCTTACCCGTGAAGTAAAATTTATCCGAGAAATTCAACAAATCCACAAAAATAACACCGTAACTAAATTGGCTTAATGGTTTAATAAATTCTTATGGTAATGATGACAGATAAAGCACCCAATTTACGCAGCTTTCAGCGTGAATTTGGTGATTATATTAGAAAGCAAAAACACGATGATGGCGATACCGTGCCTTCTCGTGTTGGGCAGTTATACCAACATTTGATTTATAATAACATCTCTGGCTTTATAAACCAATGCTTTCCCATTACTCGTAAAATCATTGAAGTGCATTTTGGTGCATCGCTTTGGCAAAATCTCATCAAAGATTTTATAAAACATGGTGATATGACAAGTCCGTATTTTAGTGAAATTAATGAGCAGTTTGTTGGTTATTTGACAGATGATGTTTTGAATAAATTTTCCTTGCCACTTTATTTATCTCAATTTGTTCATTATGAATGGGTGGAGCTGTATGTGGATAATCTGCCCAATGACAGCCCTAAGCCTGTTTTTATTCATCAAAATGAACCTATTATCATCAATCATACCGCCCAGATTTTGTATTATGAATGGATGGTACAAGACATTAGCGTGTCATTTTTACCCAATAAAAAACAGCCGACGTTTTTGGTGGTATGTCGTCAATGTATGGATAATGTCTTTAAAACCGCATTTATGGCAATTGACCAACTGACATTTATCATATTGACCTTTATTCAAGAAAAGCAAAAGCAAGGCGTGTGTTATCAAAATACCGATGAATTATTATTACAACTACAAAAAACCTTTGAATTAAATGATGAGATTTTAAATGATATAAAATCATCATTTGATGACTTGTTAAATACCATGCTAGACAACCAAATTTTTTATAAAAGATAAGGGGATTTATGATGAATAAATATGTTGCTTATTATGACAAATTGGTTTTGTCTTTGAAAAAAATAGACTTTTTGCCACTACTAGCAATACGTTTGTATCTTGCTCCGATTTTTATCATGGCAGGGCTGACCAAATACCGCTCATTTTATGATACAGTGGCGTGGTTTGGTAATGGTGATTGGGGGCTTGGTTTGCCTTTTGCATCCTTTTGGGTGGTCGTGGTCATTATTGCCGAATTGATTGGCGGTGTGGCATTGTTATTAGGGGTGGCAACACGTTTATTTGGTCTATTATTGGCAATCACCATGGCATTTGCCATGTTATTGGTGCATTTAAAAAATGGTTGGCATGCCATCGCTCCAACGAATCCAACGACAAACATCGCCCAATTATTTGGCAGGTATGGGCAGGCAAGTTTGGATAATTCCATACAAGCAGGTGAGCGATTAAATAAGGCTCGTGAAATTTTACAATCCTATGGTAATTATGACTGGCTTACCGAAACGGGGAATTTTGTGATTTTAAATAATGGCGTAGAATTTGGCATGACGTATTTTATTATGTTGCTTGTGCTGATTATTTATGGGGCGGGGCGTATTATCAGTGTGGATTTTTGGCTAAATAAAAGTCTGCCAATGTTAAAATAATATCATCAGATATTCATAACATATTCATAACGTACCATTTATGTGGCTTTGTTCATTTTTCTTGACCTATTGAATTATTGAGAATTTTTTTGACCATAAAAATGCACCAAATCAATTTACACCACTTTGATAAAAAAAGCATGGATGAGATATATCAAGCCATGTTTTCTTTTGCGTACAATCAGTTAAATCATGAACAACACGCCAAAGATGTGGTGCAAGATACTTTGGTGAATGCCTTAAAATACGCCGATAGTTTTCAAGGAAAGTCCGCCTTTAAAACGTGGGTATTTGCCATTTTGAAAAATAAAATTGCCGACTTTATTCGCCAAAATAAACATTATGTAACCATCAGCGAGATGAGTGAAAATGACGATGATGAATTTTTATCCATGCTGTTTGATGATATTGGACATTGGCAACATGGTTCATCACCAAATGGTTTTGATAATTGCTGGACAAGTCCGCATGAAACTGCTGAGAATGATGAATTTTGGCAAGTATTGGAATTATGTTTACAAAATTTGCCAAAAGAGCAGGCACAGGTTTTTTTGATGAAGGAATATATAGAATTGGGCAGTGATGAGATTTGCCAAAATTTAAACATTACTCGCCAAAATTTATATGTGTTATTACATAGAGCCAGATTAAGATTGCAAATGTGTTTATCGGTAAAATGGTTTGTTTAGAGGGTACAATGAAACGATTTAAAAATTGCCAAAAAATGACTGAGCTTATGAGTTTATCACAAGATGAACCATTGACTTTGTCACAAAAAATGATGGTGAGATTTCATCTTTTGATGTGTCCTGAATGTGCCAGATTTGATAAAAATAATGAAATATTAAAAATGATGATAAAACAGCATAAAAATTTGAATGATGATTTATCATGATGGTTTGTCATCAATGAGCATTTAAAAAAGCTGACTTGCCAATATGGCTTGCATGGGGTTAAAACTTTTACGATGCTCGGGCAGTATCCCATACTTATGAATGGCATCACAGTGTATTTTGCTGGCATAGCCTTTGTGTTTTTCTAGTCCATAATCAGGATAAATCTTGGCGTAATCACTCATGGTGTTATCACGGTGAACTTTGGCAAGAACGCTGGCACAGGCGATGGATGTGTGAATGCCGTCACCTTTGATGAGTGTATGAATGCACGACCCAAATGGAGCAAAGTCGTTGGACAACAGAGGCATGGCATTGCCATCTATTATGATGACAGGGTTGTCGTGAATGCCGATATTATTTAACATAATCAAATGTTCAATTGCCAGTCTCATGCCAAGCAGAGTGGCTTGATAAATGTCAATGGCATCAATGACGAATGCAGGTATGTCAATTAAAGCATAACTTTGGCAGGTCTGTTTGATGGGTTCAAAGAGCAAATTCCGCTTTTTTTCAGACAGTTTTTTACTGTCATTAATAGAAGATATGGGCGTGCCTGCCAAATCAATTTGTCCAAATTCGCCCGTAAGGTTATTATCCAAAATCACCGCCCCAACGGTCATTTGCCCAAATAGTGAACCACGCCCAACCTCATCGATGCCGATGACAAAAGTGCCTGATGGGGGTGCATGATTTTTATGGGCGATGATGGTACAAGCGTGGGTGTATGTATTTAGAGTATGAGCTTTTATCATGGCTTTTTAAAATCTGGTTAAAATATGGTTAAAATCATAAAACCGTGTGTGCTAAGTTGCCAAAACATGACGGTTTTTGTATTAAATTCATCGGTTTTGGTCAATTGGCGTTTGTAAGCGTGGACGGTTTGGGGTTAATTTGTTTAGTAGTACATAAGAGATGGGTAACGGCTCATCAAAAATCAGCCCTGCCAAAATCTCACCACATAATGGAGCAAAACTAAATCCCTTTGACCCCATGCCATAGACGGTATACAGCCCATCATGCCTGCCAACCTGCCCAACAAGTGGATGATAATCAGGCGTTTGGGCTCGTATGCTTGCCCGCCCGTGCAAATCTGCCAGATTGACATTGAGTTCGTTGGCAAGATTTGGCAGACTTTGGCGAAACTTATTCAAATTAAACTCATGTTCATCATCACGTACCGATGTGTTAGTATCATTGCGTACAAAACTTGCCCCCATTAAGAAAGTAAGCGTGTCATCTTTATCAAAGGTGGCACAATAACCATCATACTTTATCGGTGTGGCAAGTTTGGTTTTTAATTCATCACAAATGCACCCAATATCAAGCCATGAGACTTGTCCACGAATCTTTCTGGGATTAAACAACTCATCATTTAATAGATGACTTTCAAAACCTGCACAAATGATGACAATATCAGCGGATAATTGGTCATTGGCATTTTTTAGCATCCATTTGTCATGCTCTTTTATGACGTTGTTGGCATGAAAATGCTCAAAATGAATTAAGGGATTTGATAGAATGAAATCTGCTAATTTATGGGTGTCAATCAGTCCTGCTTTGGGCGTATGGGTGTTAATGATTTGCTTATTAAAATCATCATTATTCAAATTAAAATCATCATTGACAATGCTAATTAATTCATCAGGATAACTGTTTGCCAAATGGGCAAGTTTATCATGTGATTTTTGTGTGGGTAATAAAAAATCCATCGCCCCTGTTTGGGTAAATATTTCATCTTTTGCCAATTGATTAAAGGTTTGATAAATTCGCTCAGCATATAAAAAACTGACCGTTGGCAGATGGTTGGGGGCGTCTGATAATTGAGTTAGTTTGGGGGCAAATAGAGCTTTTGGATTGCCCGATGCTCCTGAGAGTGGGGCGATTTTATCAGTGAGCGTTACTGACACACCACGACTTGCCAAAGCGTGTGCGGTAAATAACCCCGATACGCCAGCTCCGACGATGATGGCTGTCTTTGGCGTGGGTTTGATGGCGACGGCTCTGTCAAATTTGGCGGTTATCATCTCACGCTTACGCCCAAAGCCTTTGATTTTTTGTACACTCATGCCAATGTTCATCAACGCCCGTCTGACCGTACCACTGCTGGTAAAAGTGGCAAGGGTGGCATCAGATTTGGATAAGCGTTTGATTTGATTAAAAATATCATCTGACCACAGTTCATGGTTTTTGCTGGGAGCAAAACCATCCAAAAACCATGCGTCCGCCTGTCCTGTTTTGGTGTGCATGCTTGCAAAGCTGTCATGTGCATCCCCAAGCCATAAATCAAGGCAAATATTACCAAAATGCAAGCGATGACACCCCGTTAAGGCAAGCGGATAATTATCCAGTAAAACCTTGATAAATGGGGTGGTTTGCTCGTCCTGCCATGCTGATAGGGCGGTGGTTAGGTCGGCATGAGTAAGCGGATATTTTTCGGTACTGACAAAGTACAGGCGGGCGGACGGTGGGGCGACTTGTTGCCAGAGCAGGCAGGTTGCCAAAAAGTTAAGCCCCGTGCCAAAGCCTGTCTCCATGATGACAAAATGCTCATGTTCACCCAAATTGGCAAAACGGTGGGGCAAATCATTGCCTTGTAAAAAGACATAGTTGGTTTCATCAAACCCACCCGCTTTTGAAAAATAAATGTCGTCAAACTGCTCGGACGTGGGCGTGATGTTGCCCAAACTGTCGGTTTGCCATGTGATGTCTGCGGTCTGTATCATGGTTTGTCAGGTCGGTTTATTTGCGTTTCATGATGAGTGACGCTAGGATGAAGCCAAGAATGAACGACACCAAGGTGCTGATAACACCATAAAGAAACAACTGTCCACTACGTTCATTAACCAACACATTGACCTGCGTGGTCAGCTCGTCAATCCGTCCTTGTAGTTCGCTGTTTTTGGCGAGTAGCTCAGTATTGGCACGGGACAGCTCATTATCGTCAGGGCTGTTTAGCTCGGCAATGGTGGGAGCGTTGGGGTCGTGCGGGCTGGCAGGGGCTTGACTCTCTATGTGTTCGCTTTCGCTGATGTCATCACTGGTGCTGGTGGCAGGTGTGCCAGATGTGGTGTCAGATGTCGCATTAGATGTGTTTGTTGGGGCGGTCTGAGCAAGGCTAACCGCAGGCAGTAAGGCGGTGGCAAGCAAGGCGGTAAGGATGACAACTTTCATGGCAACCCTCACGCGCCACTGCCGTTAGCAGGCAAGGCTTGGATAAAGGGCTTGATGTCTACATGACTGTACACACCGCCATGCAGATAGGGTTCGTCATTTACCCATGCTCGTGCCTCATCTATGTCATTAAAGTGGGCGATGATGAGACTGCCACTCATGACAGGTTCGCCATGATTGATGGGTGTAGGGCCTGCGATGACAAGGCGATTTTGGGCGTGTAGGGCGGTCAGTCGCTCGATGTGAGCAGGGCGAATTTCGCTACGTTTGGCGGTACTGTCGGCAACATCATGACCGATGATGGCAAATAGGGGCATGGGTTTTCCTAATTTTGGGGTTGATTTGGGTGGTGCGTGGTATGCACCAATAAGATTTTCTACTTAATAGGTGCGTAATACGCACCCTACTGTAATTGGTGTATTTTGAAGTTAAATGATTTTAAATGTCAAATTAAAATTATTTTTTTATCGCCGTTTCATCTATCTTGATATGCTTACGCAGAACGACAAACATACCGACCATAAAACTGATCATGACAATAATATCGCCAAAGGCGGTAAATTCACCCCAATACTTACCCCCCATAAACACAAAAGCAAAAAAGGCATGCAGACTTGCCATGAATACAAAAAATCCCGCCCATGCCAGATTGAGTTTTTTCCATGCTGATGATGACATCTCAAAAATGGGGGTGAATAGCTTTTGAATGGCGGATTCTTTGTTGCTTAGAAAAAATGGCGATAAGAATAAGGCGAGAGCAAAGCCCAAATTAATCAAAATCGCTTTTAGACGGATATAAAAATCATCTCGTAAGGCAAGGGTCAGCCCGCCAAATATCACGGTCATCAGTAGCACAAAAATTTGCTGTTTTTGCAGACGAAACTTTTGACTAATAAACAAAAAGCCATACACCACGAGCGTGGCAAGGGTCAGCCCTGCGGTCGCCACGATGATGTGGTTGTTACTCTCGCCCCCTGTCAGCCCAATGGCGGTCAGCAGGGGGTGGGCAGGATTGTCCTTGTCTGTGGTCTTGTACAGATAAAAAAAGACAATGATGGGAATGTAGTCAAGTAGGGCTTTCATGGGTGTGATGTGTCTAAAAGGTGCTATTTTACACGCTTTTGGGGGTAAAAGTAAAATAAAACCGATGCTTTGGTGCAATCTTATGATATGAATAAATTGCAAGATAAACTGGCGTTATTTGTTGTGGCAAGGTAAAATACTGCCCCAGTCGCTCTATCAGGCAAGCTAAATAAATCGGAAATGGCAAAATGCTACAAATTTTATATCAAGATGATGACGTGGTGGCGGTAAACAAACCTGCTGGTATGCTCGTTCATCGCTCGTGGCTTGACAAGCATGAGACGGTGTTTGTGATGACGGTTTTGCGAGATATGCTTGGGCAACACGTTTTTCCTGTTCATCGGCTAGACCGTCCGACTTCGGGCGTGTTATTGTTTGCCAAGTCGTCTGATGTGGCACGGACTTTGTCAGGACAATTTGAACATCACACGGTGGATAAATCCTATCTGGCGGTGGTGCGTGGGTATCTTTTGGGTGGTGGACGGATTGATTATCCTTTAAAGGTCAAACTTGACAAAATCGCCGATAAATTCGCCAAAACGGATAAAGAGCCAGAGTCCGCCATAACCGATTATGAGAATTTGGCAACGTGTGAAATGCCCTTTGTGTCGGTGGATAGATACGCCACGTCTCGGTATAGTCTCATGAAACTTACCCCAATCACAGGGCGAAAGCACCAACTAAGACGGCACATGACGCACCTGTTTCACCCGATTGTCGGTGATACCACGCATGGCGACACCGCCCAAAATCGTGCAGTGGCAGAGTTTACGGGCGTATCAAGGCTACTTTTGCACGCTCATACTTTGGCATTTGATGACATGAGTGGCAAGCGTATCACGGTTGTTGCTCCGATTGATGATGACTTTAAAAAGGTGATGGGGGATTTTGGGTGGGGTGAGTGGGTGTGACAAGCCATTGTCATGGTAGAACTGTTTGGATGGTTCATAATGTCATAAACACTGATTCTTGTGCCAATAATGATGGGTTTGCCAAAGCGAATATTTGGGTCATAGTCAATGCAGGTTTGATAGGGCATGGCATTCTGTATTTTGATGATTTAGAGAGTGTAAAACAGATAAATCACAAGTGCAAATCATGCCCACATCTATCACAAAACTTAGCATTGGAAGCATGCCCGAATTTACCGCATTTTGGGCAGGTGATGGGGTGTAGCTGTGGTCGCATGGTGCGTGACAGCTCAGCGGTAAAAATCCCTGTCGGTACGGCAATGATGGAGTAACCCATAATCATCACCATACTTGCAATCGCTTGCCCTATCGGGGTTTTGGGGGAGATGTCGCCATAACCCACGGTTGTCAAGGTTACAACCGCCCAATAGATGGATTTGGGGATGCTGGTGTAGCCGTTCTCAGGGCCTTCGACCACATACATGACCGAGCCAAAAATCGTCACAAGCAGTAATAATGACAGGAAAAAGACGATGATTTTGTGCTGACTGGTGCGAAAGGCAGCTGCCAAAAATCCTGCTTGTTGCATGTAGGATTTGAGCTTAAATACCCTAAAAATCCGCAAAATCCGCAAAATCCGCACCACAAGCAAATACTGCGTTCCCACAAAAAAGTAGCTAAGATAGCTTGGCAATAGTGCCAATAGGTCAATCACGCCAAAAAAGCTAAATGCATAACGCTTGCGATTGGGAGCGGAGTATAGGCGTAATAAATATTCTATGGTAAATAAAATGGTAAAAAACCACTCTGCATACAAGAACAGCGTGCCATACTGCAAACGTAAATACAGCACACTGTCAAGCATGACCACGACCACGCTAAGAGCGATACCGATGAGTAGCACCACATCAAAAAATCGTCCCGCAGGCGTGTCAGTGCCTTCGATAATGATGTGGATTTTCTCTTTTAAGGGCAGGCTTTTTTTGTAAACAGGGGCTTTCATGCAAGATAGAATGAGAGAAAGATGGGCGTATTTTATAATAAAGTTGGGGCTTGGGATAGTATTTTTACAAAATTCTTGTTATGATTGATACGTTTTAGGCTTTTTACATTTGATTTATCATGAAAATCATCATTTTAACACTACCCCTTGTCCTGACCGCTTGCATGAACATGGCAGATTTTTCTGAAAAACAACGCCACACGCCCCAAACTTACCCCACTTACGACCCAAATTGCCAACGCCACATTCCTGCCCCACGCACACCACAAGGCTATCCTGACATGGGTTCGCCTGAATATCAAGAAACTCATCATCGCACGCATTGCAAACAGGGCAATCGCACTATATTTAATTTTTAGCAAATAAAATTATGTTTTTGAAGAAATTGGCAATTTTTAGACATAAATTATTTAAAAACTCACCAAACCAATTATATTTTGAATAATTTATTAAAAATATATTTAGATAAAATTAACTATAAATACTAAATTTGCTTGATTTTTAATCAATTTCATGTAAAATTTTGTAGTGCGATTGCCCTGGCATTGCAAATAGCAAATATTGGCAAATTTGCCCAAACCTTGTATAATAACCCATTTTTATTATTTTCATTTAAAAGGTGCATTATGGCAGGTCATAGTAAATGGGCGAACATCAAACATCGTAAAGCCAAACAAGATGCCGCAAAAGGCAAAATCTTTACCAAAATCATTCGTGAAATCGTCTCCGCCAGTAAAGGCTCTGACCCAGACCCTGCCAACAACCCACGCCTGCGTGCCGTGCTAGAAAAAGCCAACGCCGCCAACATGACCAAAGACGTGATTAAACGTGCCATTGAACGTGGGCAAGGGGGCGGAGAAGGCGACAACGTCCAAGAGATTACCTACGAAGGCTATGGCGTGGGCGGTGTGGCAGTCATCGTGGAGACCATGACCGACAACGTAAATCGCACGGTGGGCGAGGTTCGTCATGCGTTTAGTAAACACGGTGGCAACCTAGGTACATCAGGTTCGGTGGCGTATTTGTTCTCTAAGCGTGGCGAGATTGTCTTTAATGATATTTCACTAGAAGACAAAGTCATGGAAGTCGCCCTAGAAGCAGGAGCAACGGATATTGAAAATGACGGCGAGAGCCTGCTTGTCATCACAGAGCCTAACGACTTTGGGGCGGTGGTGGACGCACTAGCCGATGCAGGACTAAAAGCGGACAATGCCGAAGTTACCATGTCGCCAAGCACAAATGCCGACATTGATAACATCGATGATGCCCAACGTGTGCTAAAAATGATTGATATGCTAGAAGATTTGGACGATGTGCAAGAAGTCTATACTAATGTCAATTTTAGCGATGACGTCATGGCACAGTTAGATGCTTGATAATACTTTTTGCTAACAAACATCGCCCAAGTCCGCTTATGCCGATTTGGGCGATTTTGCATTGATGATTTTTATAAAAATTCGTTATGACAAGGAAAACCTATGACCCTATCCGACTACGTCCGCTCTATCATCACCGCCACCGTCTATGACGTTGCCATTCGCACTCCGCTTGAACAGGCGGACAAATTATCCGCACGCTTTGGCAATGACATTCGCCTAAAGCGTGAAGACTTACAGCCTGTATTTAGCTTTAAATTGCGCGGGGCGTACAATAAAATCAGCCAATTATCAGACGAACAAAAAGCCAAGGGCATCATCTGTGCATCTGCTGGCAACCACGCCCAAGGGGTCGCCTACTCGGCAAACCGCTTAAAACTTAATAACCTAATCGTCATGCCAAAAACCACGCCCGACATCAAAGTCCAAGCAGTCAAAGCCTTTGGCGGTACGGTGCATTTGCATGGCGACAGTTTTGATGAAGCCAACCGCTTTGCCATGGACAAGGCAACCACAGACGGCATGACCTACATCGCCCCTTATGATGATGAGCTTGTGATTGCAGGGCAAGGCACGGTGGCGTTGGAGCTGTCGCAAGACTGGCGAGACATGGAATACGTCTTTGTGCCTGTGGGCGGTGGTGGCTTGGTGGCAGGCGTGTCGGCATTTTTGGGGGAAGTCGCCCCGCACGTCAAGGTCATTGCGGTGGAGTCTGAAGGGGCAGCGTGCCTAAAAGTCGCCTTAGCGGACGGCAAACGCACTCGCTTGCCACAGGTAAGCCTATTTGCAGACGGGGTGGCGGTCGCTCAAATCGGACAAATCCCTTTTGACATCGCCAATCTAACCAAATCAAACGGTCAAGGCAAGGTCATCGATGACGTGATAACCTGCAATAACGATGAAATTTGTGCCAGCGTCAAAGACATCTTTGAAGAAAATCGCCACATCGTTGAGCCGTCTGGGGCGTTGGCGTTGGCAGGGCTAAAAAAGTACATCAAAGAGCATGACTTGACTGGCAAAAACTGCGTGGCAATCGTCTCAGGGGCGAACATGAACTTTGACCGCTTGCGTTATATTGCCGAACGCACCGAGATTGGTGAGAATAAAGAGGCGATTTTTGCGGTAAAATTACCCGAGCAGGCAGGGGCGTTTTTGGATTTTTGTCGCTGTTTGCAGGGGCGAAATATCACCGAATTTAACTATCGCCTAGATGCCACAAGCCCCAATGTCGCCCAAGTCTTTGTCGGCATTGGCTTAAAAGACGGTCAAAAAGAGCGTGCCACGATTACCGATATGCTCGACAAGGGCGGATATGACGCCCATGACCTAACCGATGATGAAGTCGCCAAAACGCATATCCGCTATTTGATTGGTGGGCATGGGCGACTGACCGATGAACGCCTGTTCCGTGTCATGTTTCCCGAGCGTCCAGGGGCGTTATTAAATTTCCTTGAAAAATTGGGGCAGGATTTTAACGTAACCTTATTTCACTATCGCAATCACGGAGCGGCAGAAGGGCGGATTTTGGTGGGACTGCAAGCCACGCCCACAAGCGGACGGCAAATCGTGGACGCACTGACCGAGATTGGCTATGAATGCGAAGATTTGACGGACAATGTTGGGTATGGGGTGTTTTTAAAATAAACCCAAATCTAAAACACGGCAATCGCCGTGTTTTTTAATCATTTAACTTCAAAACACACTCATTGGCAGTAAGGTGCGTATTACGCACCAATAAGATTTTCTATCTAAAAGGTGCGTGGTACGCACCTTACCATTAAGTAAAAGCACCATTTATTCTTACAAAGAATTTTTGTAAAATAAAGCAAGACTCAACCCAATGGAAAATTTTATGAAAAAACTTCTAAACCCCCTTATCATCGCCCTATCCCTTTTACCCTTATCCGCTTTGGCGTGTGAAAAACCACAGGTGGTGGGGTATGATTTTGTTAATTGCTTATCAGAAGGTTTGGCAAGTGTGGAACAAAACGGCAAATGGGGGTTTATTGATAACACAGGTAAAGTGGTTATCCCTGTTCAATATGATTATGTTGGGTATTTTTCAGAGGGCTTGGCAACAGTCAAACAAAATGGCAAATTTGGGTTTATTGATAAAACAGGTAAAGTGGTTATTCCCATTCAATATGATAATGCTTGGGTTCTTATCAATGGTAAAGCCAAAGTCTCATTAAATGGCGAAACCTTTTATATAGACACAACAGGCGAACGCCTAGACTAACCCCGATTTTGGCAGGTACACCAAGCACACTGATGTGTCAGATGAGTTAAAAGAGGTATAAAGATATATTTATGATAAATCTTTTGGTTAATGGGTGGTATCGCCCTTGATATTGACCCGATGTGTCCGCATTTATGAACTAAGCATTTACCAGCTAATAATAAAAAAGAGAACACCATGCCAACCCAAACCCACACCCTAGCCATACACGGCATGACTTGCCAAGCCTGTGCCACTCGCCTAGAAAAAGTATTAAATAAAAAAGAGTGCGTAGAGCGTGCTGATGTGAACTTTGCCACAGAGACGCTGACCCTTAGTACGACAGGCGATGCGTCTGATGATGAGATTTTGACATGGATAAAAAAGACAGGCTTTACAGGGGAATTTATCCAAAACCAATCCCAAACCACACCCCATAGCGACACACCGCCATATCGCTTGATTACTCTTGGTGTGTTGTCCTTGCCGTTTTGGGTGGGTATGGCAGGCATGATGACAGGCTCGCACGCACTCATGCCCCCAAATTGGGTGCAGTTTATCCTAGCGAGCATTGCTCAGTTTGCCCTTGCCGTGCCTTTTTATAAAGGGGCGTGGGCAGGGATAAGAAGGGGCGGACTGCTTGGCATGGACGTGTTGGTGGCGTTGGGGACGAGCATGATTTGGGCGTATTCTACTTATGCTTGGCTAGCAGGCGGTCATGTGTATTTTGAAGCGAGCGTGATGATTTTGACCTTTGTGAGCCTTGGCAAATACCTAGAACACCGCACCAAAACAGGCAGTCTCAACGCCTTATCCAAACTCATGGAGCTACTACCGCAGACGGTCAAGGTCAAGCGTGATAATGCGTGGACGGACGTGGCGTTATCCGATGTCAAAGTGGGCGATATTTTGCAAGCCAAACATGGCGACAAAATCGCCGTGGACGGGGTCATCACGTACGGTCAAGGGGACATTACCCAAGCTCATCTGACGGGAGAAAGTGCCTATTTATCAAAAACTTATGGCGATGACGTATTGGCAGGGAGCGTGGTTGTGGACGGCAGTTTTGCCTATCAAGCCAAAGCGACAGGCTCACAGACCGCCCTTGGGCAGATGACAGACGCACTGTCGCACGCACAGGGGACAAAAGCCCCGATTGCACGGCTTGCCGACCGTGTGGCAGGCGTGTTTGTGCCTGTGGTGGTGGGGCTTTCGGTGCTGACGTTGTTGGCAAATTGGTATTTTTTGGGTCAGTTTGACACCGCACTCATGCGAGCAGTTGCCGTGTTGGTCATCGCTTGCCCGTGTGCATTGGGGCTTGCCACGCCCACAGCGATTATGGCGGGTATGGGGGTGGCAGGTCGGCATGGGGTGCAGTTTTTGGACGCGGTGGCGTTGGAGACGGCAGGGCAGATTGGGGCGATTGCCTTTGATAAGACAGGCACGCTGACAAACGGTCATCTTGTGGTGGTGGACACATTGAGCCTGACCGACACGCCCACATTGCTTGGCGTGAGTGCGAGCATAGAGAGCCACAGCACGCACCCCCTAGCCCGTGCGATAACTGCTTATGCTCATGACAATCACGCTCCGACATTAACCGCCCAAAATATCCTAAGCCAAGCAGGGCAAGGCATACAGGGCGACATCACTGGCGTGGGCGTGGTTAAGGTAGGCACGAGCCGTTTTGTCCATGCCGATTTGGGCGAGAAAGAACACGCCTTTATCCAAGCCAATCCCACAGCCAGTCTTGTGTTTGTGGCAGTTGATGACAAACTGGCAGGGATTTTTGCTCTAGCCGACACCCTAAAAGCGGACGCACACACGCTCATTGATAAACTCAAAGCGGACGGTATTACGCCTGTTATCCTAAGTGGCGACCGTCAAAGCGTGGTGGATAGCGTGGCAGGTGAGCTTGGCATAGACGGCTATGGGGAGCTATCGCCACAGGATAAATCTTTAAAAATCAAAGAATTACAAAAAACTCACAAAACTGCCATGATAGGGGACGGCATCAATGACGCCCTAGCGATGACGACCGCCGACATCGGCATGGCGGTGGGGGGTGCCACAGACGTGGCGACAGGCTCGGCAAGTGTTCGGCTGATACAATCGGACACAGGTGGGGCGATGAGCGTCTATCACGCCCATAAAATCGCCAAATTGACTTTGACGAACATCAAGCAAAACCTATTTTTTGCCTTTATTTATAACATCATCGGCATACCGCTTGCGATGATTGGTGTGCTAAACCCGATGATAGCCAGTATCGCCATGGCACTAAGTTCGCTGTCGGTGCTTGCCAATGCGTTGCGGTTAAAGGGGGTGGATTTGAAGGGTAAAATCAATTAAAATCAAGCCCTATCATTCTTTTGTCATTTAAAGGAAAATATCATGACTGTTTCATTGGAACAATTACAAGGCTTGGAAAATAAGCATGGATTTAATTATCCCATAACTTATAAAACATTATGCCAAGATAATATGCTGACGTGGGGTGAAGTGGATATTCATTGGCAAAAAGAAGTCTATCCTACTTTAAAGGATAATCCGCCTTTGTCATTATATAGCAATCTCATAGAAGTTATGGATTTCGACGACATTGAGCATATTACAGATATGTTTTTAAATCAAGATGACCATATGGCAATTAACCCAAATTATTTATTTGTGCCATTTTTGCAAGACGGCTCAGGGGATTATTATTGCTTTTGGTATCATCATGATTTGCCAAATTTATCAAAAGATGATGTGCCGATTGTGCTATTTCATCATGATTATGATGAAGCCGATATTTTAGCAAAAGATTTACAGGATTTCATTTTTTATTTGATGTTATATGGCGTTGTTGCTATTGAGCCTGATAGCGAGCTTATGCAAGATATTGAGACAAATTTAGCCAATTATCTAAAAAGTCATAAAAAATACCTAAAACCAGAGCATTATGATGTCATCAAGAAAATTTATGGATATGATTTTGATGATAATAAAGAAGGATTGATTGATGAAGATGAATTCATAAAAATGTTACATGAACATATCGGCTTTCAGGGCAATCGCACTACAACCATCGACAAACCCATAACAAATCATTAAAATGTGAGCAAAAAGGACATTCTTTATGCTCACAAACCCCATTGACTATTTATCGCAAGTTCATGACCCAAGGCGTCAAAACAAAAACCTGCTACACCCACTTAAAAACATTTTAACCATTGCTTTAACTGCGGTTATCTGTGGTTATCATGACTGGGTAGATATAGAAGACTTTGGCAATGAAAACAAAACATGGTTTGCTACATTTCTTGACTTAACCCATGGCATACCCTCACATGACACCTTTGGCAATGTCTTTAAACGCCTTAACAAAGATGAACTTAGTCGATACTTTAGTGAGTGGATGAATCAAACCCAAGCCAATCATCCACACATCGCCATTGATGGTAAATTCATCCAAGGTGGCTACAAAAATGACAACGCATTACAGCTTGTTACCGCCTTTGCCAGTCAAACCAAACTCATTCTTGCTCAAGTTGACATTGCTGATAAAAACAACGAAATTAGCACATTACCCCAACTGTTAAAACTCATTGACATCAGCGGGAGTATTGTGACAGCCGATGCCA
>NZ_JADFBZ010000018.1:0-47502 GCF_015223095.1 Moraxella sp. K127
ATTGGATTAGCCTTTTTATTATGCCTATACTTCTTAGGTCGTGCTAAATCCTGCGTCTTCTACCGCACGAATCAGCTCAATCTTATCCACTTGCGTGTCGTCATACTCAATGACAGCCTGCTCTAAGGGGAGATTGACTTCCACGTTTTGCACGCCTGCAATGTCGTTGATGGCGTTATGCACGCTTTGCACACAACCATCACAGGTCATGCCAAAGACTTTTAGGGTTAGGGTTTCAACTGCCATAATACGCTCCTTTGGTAAGTGATTTGATAAATGATTTGGTAAGTGAAAATGACCAAAATGACAAATAAAAGTGATGTGGTTTATGTTGGGGTTTGTGGATATTTTTCAAGGCACCACCGCACAACCACCAAACTCCACACCCAACCCACACATCTCATCAAATCCGCACAGGATATTCATGTTTTGCACCGCTTGACCGCTCGCCCCCTTGACAAGGTTATCTTGGACGACTAGCACGGTCAAGGTATCATCATCTTGATGAACGGCGATTTTTAGGCGGTTAGACGCTCGCACCGAACGAGTATCGGGGAATACTCCTTTGGCAAGCACATCCACAAACGGCTCGTTTTGATACACTTTTTCAAAAATCTCTTGCCAGTTTAACGCTTTGCCGTCATCGCTTAGGGTCAGATGAATGGTGCTAAACATCCCCCGAATCATCGGTACAAGGTGGGGGACAAACCGCACTTTTTGGGCAAATTTAGACCCCAAAAACGTATGCACGCCTTGACTTATCTCAGGGGTATGGCGATGACCTGCCACGCCATAGGCGGAGAAATTGTCAGATAACTCGCTAAACAGCAGGTTCATCTTGGCATTACGCCCTGCCCCTGATACGCCTGATTTGGCATCGATGATGATGTTTGGTAAAATCAAGGGGTTATCGGCACTGTTTTGGGTGTCTATCACAGGCTTTAAGCCCAAAATGGCGGTGGTGGGGTAACAACCGGGGTTGGCGATGACCTTAGCCGATTTGATTTTTTCACGGTGAATCTCGGGCAAACCATATACCGCTTCCGCCAACACGTCAGGGCAAGTATGTTCCAAACCATACCATTTGCCAAACTCGCCCAAATCCTGCAAACGAAAATCCGCCCCCAAATCAATGACCTTCACCCCTTGTGCAATGAGCTTTGGCGTGTGGCTCATGGCAACCCCGTGTGGCGTGGCAAAAAACACAACATCGCACGCCTTACCAATCTCGTCCATGATATCGTCCGTCATGTCGCTGTACACGACATCGCACACACCAAGCAAACTGGGGAAAATCTCGCTCACCGCTCGCCCCTTTTCACTGCGGGACGTTAGATGACTGATAATAACATGGGGGTGGCGAGACAATAGGCGTATCAGCTCAACGCCTGTATAGCCTGTACCGCCGATGATGGCAACGTTAATTTTTGACATGGGTTTTCCTAAATAAAAAGCGTGTTTGGATTATAAAAAATTTTACCCATTTTGGCAAATAAAATCCGCCATCTAACATCATCCCTGCCACACGCCATCCCACAATGGTCGCACAACCTGCCAAAACTTGCTATAATACCCCCTTTTATTCACAGCCTGTCGCCATGAATGACCGCTTAGCCTGCCTACCAATTTTATTTAACACCCTAGCCCTTGACCGCCTGACCCCCACCCAAAAAATCATCGTCCAGCAGATAGACGAACTTTTGCCCCAGACCCAGTGCGGTCTGTGTGGACACCCAGACGGCTGTCTGCCCTATGCCTATGGCGTGGCGGTGCGTGGCGAGTCCCACAACTTATGCGTGCCAGGCGGTCAAGCGGTAACGGACGCCATCGGCATGGTGCTTGCCGAGCATGGCGACCCACGCCCCGCCCTGCTTGCCACCGCCAGCAAATGGGGAACCGACCCTGCCACCGACCGCCCCACCGAAGTGCGAGCCGTCATCGATGAGAACGACTGTATCGGCTGTACCAAATGTATCCCTGCCTGCCCTGTGGACGCCATCATCGGCACCGCCAAGCACATGCACACCATCATCACCGACCTATGCACAGGGTGCGAGCTGTGTCTACCGCCCTGCCCTGTGGACTGCATTCGCCTAGAAGTACACCCACGCACCATCACGCCCAGCGAGCGAGCAGACGAGCAGGCACATCTACGCACTCGCTATCATCGCCATCTTGACCGTGTCGCCCAAAGTATTACAGACGGCACCAAGCCTGTGGTTAGCTCGGTTGAGTCGGTCATGGCAAACGTCATGAGCGAGCCAAGTGGCACACCCATGGACAAAGACACCGCCAAAAACGCCATTGAACTTGCCAAAATCCGCACCCAAATCAAAAAACTCACCAAACAGCTAAGCGTAAAAAACAGCCCTGCCATGCAAGATGAGCTTGACAATTTAACGCAGAAATTGCGAGAATTAGAGCAATAACCCCACGAGCCACGCCATGTCATTAGAAAATATCCGCCTAGAAAATCTGGATAATGCCCATGAGATAGACCCTGCCACGCACAAACAGCTTGACCTAGTCAGACGCTTAGAGAAGTCAGGTTTTATCTTTGCCACCGACCCCAAAGTCGCCACCGACCTTGCCCGCTCATCAGACGGCACGCCCACCGATAAGCTCATCTATCGTGCCACGCTCATGGACAGTCAAGGCGACTTACAAACCGCCCTACACAAAGGCGATTTTTTGGTGAAGGGTGTCGGCAGGCTCTATGCAGGTATCTCGTTCGTGGTCGGGTTTGTGGGGGTGCTTGGGCTACTTAGCACGCACGTGGTTAATTTTTTCTATGTACTGCTTGGACTGCTCGGCTGGCATACGGTTACGCTTATTTTGTGGTTTGTGGGACTCAATAACTCCAACCGCTATTCTAGCATTTATGGCGTGCTAGACCGACTTCGCCCCAAATCCGCCATAGAAAGCGAAGCCTTTGATATCTACCAAGAAGAATTTCAAAAAAACACCGCATGGCAAATCGGCAAAGTCATTCACAAGGCGTGGCTCTGTGGCTTGGCAGGCAGTGTGCTTGCCCTGCTCATGCTGTTTTTGTTCAAAAGCTATGCCTTTATGTGGGAGTCCACGCTGTTATCCCAAAGCCATTTTGCCATGATTTTAAAGGGCTTGGGCTTTGTACCGAGCCTGTTTGGTTTTGAGCTACCCAGCCAAATCAGCCTGTCTCGGGGCGATGTTCCCCCTGCTCGCCTTGCCACGCTCATGATGTTGTCCGTTGTGGTCTATGGCATGATACCCCGCCTGTGTGCGTATCTACTGTGCCATTTTAATGCCCGTGAGCGTTTTGCCATTGACCCCAATTTGTATTATTACGAAAACCTACTTCGCACCTTTAACCAAACCATTGTTGATAAAGACGATTTTGCCCCACGCACGCCAACACCCACCAAAACCACCCTTAGCACTCACAAAAAAGTCGTGGCAACCTTAGAATGGGCAAGCGATGATGAGCTATGGCACGGACTGAGTGATGATGTCAAAAACTTAGGGGCGGTTGACACCAAAGAAGACGTGCTGTATCTCACCCAAATCGCCAGCACCTTACACGCCCAAATCCTGCTCGGCGTGGACTGCCGTATCCTGCCTGATAGGGGCGTACTTAGGAAAGTGGATTTGATTCGCCAAAATAGCGATTATGGGGTAATCGTCAAATTCTTACACAGTGGCGGTTATGTCAATGAATGGCGAGACGCATTAAATGAGCGAAATGTTGAACAGATAAATTGATAAATTGGTTTTATTTGTAAATTAATTAATCAGTTAATAAAAACGGGGCAATTTCAATCAGTCCCGTTTTTTCATGATTTTTAAAGGGTAATCTTTTTTTAATAATAAACCATTTATCATTTTCATAATACGCCAAAACATCCAAATCCATAGGCACTTTTTTAAAACTATTATCATGCTCTCGTCCGCATTGTATTTCTATGTTTTTTAACACATCATTAAACTCATCATAATTCATCGGCTTGTATAACTTTATCATCATCACGGCATTATGATAGATAAGCTCTGTTTTGCCTGTAAAATCTTTACCAATAATCACAGATGACAAATCCACATCACCCCATGACTTTAATTCATCAAGAGCGATTTTAAAACTCATCTCGCTATCATGATTACTGCCTAAGGCGATGATATATTGGTGTATCATTTTTATTTACGATTTATGCAGATTTATGACGAATGATTTTTACGCCCACGCTGTCGGCTTGTTTTATGGCGTTGGGCTTATGAATGGTGAGCGTTATGGTTTGGCAAGGATAATGGGCAAGCAAGTATGTGCAAATCTCTTCGGCAAGTTTCTCTAATAACTTCGCCTGTATTTCATGGCATAGCCGTTCTATGTCTTCGCACACCGTTTTATAATTTATGGCATGTGCCACGTCATCAGTTTGGCTTGCTTTGGTCATGTCGCACACCATTTCACAATCTATCACCAGTGATTGCTTAATAGCTCGCTCCCAATCATAGACACCGATAAGGGTGTTAATCTTTAAACCTTGAATAAAAACAATGTCGTTCATTATTTGTCTCATTTATAAAATGGGTAGGGAAATTATATTTACAAATATTAACTATTAACATAGGGCGAATTGCAATTCGCCCCTACAATTCCAAATTATATCAAATCAATGTTTTCTATGTTTCACCATATCCACACTAAACATGATAAGCCCAAGCCAAATTAACCCAAATATCATTAGGCGTTTTAAATCAATCGGTTCATGATAATAAAACACCGCAATCATAAAGACAATACTTGGCGTTAAATAACCCAAAAAGGATAAGGTATTAAAACTCACAAGTTTGGTTGATTGGTTGTATAATAAAAGCGGAATGAGTGTGATTGGACCTGCCAAAGCAAGTAGCCAAATATCATAAGATACCCAAAATGCCAAAGTTGAACTTGCCACATCGGCACTGACAAGCCACATCAAGCACAAAGGCAATAATAAAGCCGTCTCAATAAATAAGCCGTCAATGGCATTAAAAGGCGTTTGGCGTTGCAATACCCCATAAAAGGCAAAGGACAACGCCAAAATCAAACTCACCCACGGCACACCACCAAACAGCACCACCTGAATGCCAACGGCAAGCACGGCAAGGGCGACGGCGATTTTTTGCAAAAGTCTCAGGCGTTCTTTAAAGATGACAAGCGACAGCCCCACGCCCATTAGGGGATTGATAAAATAGCCAAGGCTTGCTTCAAGCACCCTATCATTTGCCACCGCCCACACATAGGTCAGCCAATTTGTGCCAATCAAGAGAGCTGATACAAAAGTCAAGCCAAGCCATTTGGGGTTTTGGCGAATTTGGGTAAGCCAAGCCGTCCGTTTGCCAATGATGATGACAAGGCTTAACACCACAAACGTCCACACCACCCGATGAACGATGACTTCAACGGCATGATAACCGTCCAACAGCTTAAAATAAAAGGGAAAATTACCCCACATCAAAAACGCCAAAAGAGCCGTCATTAGCCCTTTTGGGGTGGTGGTTATGGTTGGTTTATTGCTCATTTTTTATCAATCATTTGTTAAAAATTTTAAGCCTTGATATTGAATGATTTTGTCATCATTGGTAATCAAGCACAAATCATCAATCATTGATTGAGCAATTAGCATTCTATCAAAAGGGTCTTTATGAATGATTGGTAAATTCTCCAAAATTTTGGTGTATTTGTGGTCAATACCCAATTCCAAAAACCCATTTTCAAGCAATCTTTGATATAATTTTACAGTATCAAATTTAAAACCGTCTTTTTTCAAATTGGTTTTTAAGGCAATTTCCCATAAATTAACCGTGCTAAAATAAATGATATTTTCGGTATTTTCCAATATATTTTTGACTTTATTGGATAATTTATGCGGTTCTTTGGCAAGCCAAATGACAATATGAGTATCTAATAAATAATTCATTCAATATTCTCATCAAAACTTTCTTCAAACATTGCCATAATCTCATCATCGCCCCAATGAATATCATCAGGCACAACCCCTTCGCCAATCATAAATCCCAATTGACGTTTTTTGGGCATGGGCTTGGCGATATTGGGCAAAAACTGCCCAATTTCCTTGCCTGATTGCTTAACCGATATGGTCTCGCCCTTTAATAAGGCGTTTTGCACCGCTTGCCAATCAATAAATTGACCGCTAGTAGAACCCAAATCAATGCTTAACATGGCTTACTCCACCACTTCCACATTCAACCCTGCCTTATTGACCAATTCGGCAAATTTTGGAAAGCTGGTATTGACCGTCTCTGTGCCATTGATGACGATTGTATCAGACGCACGCAGGCTTGCCACCGTAAAGCTCATCGCAATTCTATGGTCATGATGAGAGTCAATCTCGCCCCCACCAAACACAAATTGTGCCCCGCCCTTACCGACAATCTCAATGCCGTCATCTAACACCGTGCAGTCAATGCCAAGCGTGGCAAGACCGTCCGCCATGACTTGAATGCGGTCAGATTCTTTGACTCTAAGCTCTTCCGCCCCACGCAAAATTGTCTTGCCCGTGGCACACGCACTTGCCACAAACAGCACCGGAAATTCATCAATAGCAAGCGGTACAAGGTGTAGCGATATCTCAATGCCGTGTAGCTCGCTTGCCTTGACGCAAATGTCCGCCACAGGCTCACCGCCCACCACCGCCTCATTGGTCAGGCGAATGTCCGCCCCCATAAGTTTTAGAATGTCAATCACGCCCGTGCGAGTTGGGTTAATCCCCACCTTGGGCAGTACCACATCGCCATGCCCCGCAATCGCTGCCGCCACCATAAAAAACGCCGAACTTGAAATGTCCGCAGGCACTTCAATATCACACGCCACAAGCTCGCCACCGCCCTTGACACGAATCTCATTGCCCTTGTCCAGCTTTTTGACAGCGACATCATAACCAAAAGCGGTGAGCATTCGCTCGGTGTGGTCTCGGGTAATCTCAGGCTCGGTTACGACCGTCTCGCCATTTGCCCATAGCCCTGCCAAAAGCAGGCAGGATTTGACCTGAGCGGACGCCATAGGCATATCATAAGTGATGGCATTTAGGGTCTGATTGCCCGTGATTGTGATTGGCGGTGTGCCACGCTCGCCTGTGGTTGCCACGACCGCCCCCATTTCACGCAGGGGCTTTGCCACTCGCTCCATGGGGCGTTTGGATAGGCTGGCGTCCCCTATCATGGTGCTGTCAAATTTTTGGGCGGACAAAATCCCTGATAACAGTCGCATACTCGTGCCAGAGTTGCCCATGTCAAGCTCTTTTTGTGGGGCGGTCAAGCCGTGCATTCCCACGCCATGAATGGTAACTTTGTCGCCGTCTCGGTGAATCTCAACGCCCATATCGGCAAAGGCTTGCAAGGTAGATAATGCGTCTTCGCCTTCCAAAAAATTGCTCACATGGGTTGTGCCTTTGGCAAGACTACCGAACATGATAGAGCGGTGCGAAATGGATTTGTCAGGGGCGACCGAATGTGTGCCAGTAAAGGTGTTGCTTGGGGTGATTTGGTATTTCATTGCTCATTCCTAAGGTAAAAAGAAAGTTTTGTAGGTAAGGTGCGTATTACGCACCGTTTAAATCATTCAGTTTTATCCAAAAGTCTTCTTAATAGTTCAATTTCTTTATCTTTTTGGATAAGTAATTCATCTTTATAAGAAAGGGCTAATTTTAGTTTCTCAATTTCAGAAACCAAACTTTGGTCGCTATTATAATAATTATTACTATAATTTTCACTGATTTGGCAAATAAAGTTTTTATTGTCCAATAATTCAGTAACTTGCACACCAAATAAAGTTGCTATGTCGTTTAACCGCTCCAAATTCGGCATACTCTCACCCCTTTCTATCTTGGCGTAACCATTCCTAGTAATGCCTAATTTGTCCGCCATTTGCTCTTGCGTCCAGTTGTTTTGCTCTCGTAGCTCACGAATGGTGTCAGTATCAATCATAAAAATACCCATATTTTTCAAAAAAAGACCACTCGCAGTTAGCAAATGATAAGTGCAGGTTGGTTTAAAAATAAAATAAATTATTGTAACATATGATATTAGAAATTCAAAATTTTTTGGGAGTTTTTTGTGGAAATTATTGTAATGTTGGGGCTATTTGCGTTTTTTGCCTTTGCTGTTATTGGTACATTTAGGGGTATTTCTAATAATGTAGGCATTTCGCATACCAACAACCAAGATACCGCAAATGCAATTAACATTATGCAAGAAAATCACAAAAACATTATCGGTCAGTTTCCTTACGGAGAACTTAAATCCGCTTGGCAAGATATTATTGCATTGGAAAGTGCTTATTTTGTTTTGGTTATCTTTATATTTTATATGCGACTTAGATTTCAAGATGATACAAGCAAAATACAACCAACCGTTGATGAAATTGTTGAAAAATGGGGTCAATTTATCCTAAAATTATCAAAACTTCCAAATACCGCTCAAAACCTAAATTATGTCAAAAAAGGTTTTCAAGAAAGGCAAACGATATACATACCTTTGGTTAAAACATACTCCAATCAAATTGTGTCCAATCCTGCTTTATTTTTGCATAATTCCAATGTTATTATCAAAGAAAATTATGAACTTTATGAAAAGTTTATAGAATTTGCCTTAGAAAATTATGAGCATATTGCATCTAATGAAAATTCTACAATGCATTTTCATAAAAATCCTAGCGATAATCATAATTTTGCTCAAATTTATGATAGTTTTTATAATGAAACCAGATTTACCGCTCAAAACAAACACGATTATTATCAAGAATTAAGAAAAAATGGCGAAAGCACTAATTATGATATTAAGATTGATGAAAGAACAAGATTTATTTCTGAATTTGCTCTAAAAATTTCATCTGACGGGCGTAAATTTTATTCCCCATATCAATAAGGATTTTATCAATGTCAAACAATCGTAAAAAATTTCCAATTTGGATACCATCACATCCTTAGTATTAGCAATTATTTTAAACCCAAACGCAGTACAAATGCTCAGTCGTGGAATGATTTCGTCTGGAATGGTAGAGATTTTTGGAGCATTTTTATTATATTGCTTTTTACTGTATATCGGAAATTCTATATTTAATTCAAGAAAAAAGTGAGTATATTTATGGACATTATGGCAATCATCAAACTTATTGTGATATTTATTTTTGCCAGTATTGGTGCAAATTATGTAAAAAATAAGTTTAAAAAATAATTTTGTTTTGTTTGTTACGCACCATTTTTTATATTTGGTGCGTAATACGCACCTTACGCACAACTTTACAAATTTTTTAACTTCTCTTTCTCTATCAACAACCGCCCAAAATATTCCCGAGCATTTTTGGCAATTTCAAAAGTTTTTAATAAATCATCGGAATTGTCATTTTCAATGGCGGATTTTAATTGATTTAAAATGGTTTGATAATTATCCAGCCCTTTTAATACCGCTTGTTTATTTGCCAAAAAAATGTCATGCCACATAATCGGACTGCTTGCCGAAATACGGCTAAAATCCCGAAATCCGCCCGCCGCATAGCGAAAAATATTTAAATTCTCATCATCTTTGGCAAGCTGATAAGTCAAAGCATAAGACAATAAATGGGGCAAATGACTGGTTAGGCTTAGGATTTCATCGTGCTTTTGTGGGGTCATGAGACTGACGACCGCTCCGATATTTTGCCATAAGTCTATGATTTTATTGGTATAAATATCGTCCGCTTGATTGGGGCAGATGATAAGGGCGTGATTGACAAACAAATCCGCCTTACGAGAGAGTACCCCAGACCGCTCCGCCCCTGCAATGGGGTGAGCAGGGACAAAATTTAGGTCAATGCCCGTCTCATCTTGGGCGGTGTTGCAAGCGGTGATGACGTTCATTTTGGTGCTACACACGTCGCTTACGATACAGTCGTCCGCCAAAAGTCCGCTTTTTTTGGCGTGGGCGAGCGTACGAAAAATCGGCAACACCGCTTGTACAGGCACACAAATCACCACCAAATCGCACCCTTGTAGCACGTCCGTGAGCATGGACGAGCCGTGCGAGATAAGCCCAATCTCTTGGGCGGTTTTTAGGGTGTCGGCATTGTCATCGCACGCCACAATCTCATGGGTGAGCTTTTTGTCAAGCATGGCGGTTGCAAGGCTTGCACCGATAAGCCCAAGTCCGATAATGGCGGTTTTGTTGAATGGGGCGTTTTTTTGCATAAATTTATCAATCATCTACTTTTTACCCCATTGTCATTTTGATTAAAAAATGATTATGGGTATTTATTAGGTTAAGTTAAAACAAATCTTATGCAGACTTTTGAAACTCAACCGACAATTTTTATTATATGAAAATCACCCTAAAACAGGGTAATTTTATCATCATGATTTTACAAAACCGCCTTAGGATATGACCCCAATACTCGCACGTCTTTGGCGATTTTGGCAATGTCATCAATGGCATTTTTGACGTTGTCGTCAGCGATATGCCCTGTCATGTCAATAAAGAACACGTACGCCCATTTGTTCGGACGCTCGGGGCGGGTCTCAATGCTCGTCATGGATACGCCGTGTTTTTTTAGGGGTTCTAGTAGCTCAATCAACGCCCCTGCACGGTCTGGACTTGACACAACTATGGACGTTTTGTCTTGACCGCTTGGGGCGACCGCTTCATGCCCGATGATAAGAAAACGAGTGGTGTTGTTGGGGTTGTCCTCAATATTTTCGTACAATTTGTGCAAGCCGTATTCTGCTACCGCCACATCGCCTGCAATGGCTGCCGAATGCCATTCGTTTTGTAGGCGTTTTGCCGCCTCGCCATTGCTTGACACCGCCACACGCTCCACGTTGGGGAAATTGACATCAAGCCAATGACGGCACTGGGCTAGCGACTGCTGGTGCGAATAAATGCGACTTAGGCTGTCCACTTTGGTGTGTTCTGCCACCAAAAAGTTGTGATGAATGGGCAACTCCACCTCGCCGATGATTTTCAGGCTTGACCCCAAAAATGCGTCCAACGTATGATTGACCACGCCCTCGGACGAGTTCTCCACAGGCACTACGCCATACATGGCAGAGCCTGCCTCCACTTCACGAAACACATCGGTAATCGTGGCAAGCGGTACAGTTGTCGCTGCCTTGCCAAAATGTTTTAGGGCAGCGGCGTGGGTAAATGTGCCAACAGGCCCCAAAAAAGCGACCTTTTGCGGGGCTTCTAGCTCCAAACACACCGACATAATCTCCCGAAACAGGCGTGCCATTTTCTCGCCCGATAGGGAGCCTGTGTTACGAGCCATGACCGCTTTTAGCACTTGGGCTTCACGTTCGGGGCGATAAAAAATGGGGTGGTCTTCATGGTTCTTTTTGGCAATGGCGACCTGTTGGGCGATGCCTGCTCGCTCGTTGATAAGTCGTTGAATTTGTTCATCAATACTGTCAATCTTGCCACGCAAATCGGTAATTTGGTTGGTATCTAGGTTGGTTTTGGGGGTTTGTTTGCTCATGTCTGCCCTTTTTTTGTGTGCTAAAAATAGGTTAATGATACATGAATATTGGGGGTTTGGGCAAATGTTTTTTGGGGTTTGGGGGCGATTTTGTAGGGATTGGTTGGGGAAATGGGTGTTTATGGTGTTAGTTTATGATAGTTTTAAATGGATTTGTAAGAACAAATGACATTTGCCTTGTGTTATAATATTGCGATTGGGCGTTGTGTTCGCCCTACCAATTCACCCAAGTATTTTGCACAGACCAATGATGAAAACCAGTAAATTTAACGCATTTGATTATTTTGAAAGTGATGATGAGATTTTGGATTATTTAAGTGATTGCTTTAATGATGATGACCCACAATTATTTGTTACCGCCTTATCGCATTTGATAGAGAAAAAAGGCGTTGCAGAAGTTGCCAAATTAACAGGGCTAAATCGTGAAAGCCTATACAAAACCGTGAAAGGGCAAACACAACCAACATGGGCGACTGTGCATAAAATCATACACGCTTTAAAAATCCAATCCAACTTTGCTTATGCTTAATTTAAACGATGACAAATAATAAATGTGCACCCCAAAAATTGATATGGCAAATAGGTAAAGCTGATAGCAAAAACCTTATAGCATTATTAGAAAATGACAGAAAACCCAATGATGAATTAACCGCTTTATTGGCATTAAGTAAACCGATTAAAGATAATACGGATAATACACCCAAAGAAATTTAAAAATGATACGGTTGGGCGAATGTCATTTACCCCTACACGTCCAAATTTTAAAATGGTTATTTGATTTACTCCTGTAACACCAACGCCACCACCCAATTTTGCCGATTAAAATTACACGCTGTTTCATGATTGGGATTGCATTCTGTCTCGCTTGGGGCTGGCAATATCACTTTGCCGTCATTATCCATTGGCATTTTGCGTAACATGACGGTATGCAGCACATTACCGCCGATAAGCCACATTTCTTGATTTTCCTTATCGGTCTTGACCACAATATCACAATGAGCAGGCAAGCCACGCCCTCCCTCCGCCAAATATTCGTCCAAATCCTGATAACTGCCAATCAGCTCACGCCCATAACTTCGCACATAGCACAGCATATCGCCCTGTTTTAGGGGGTTTGCCAAAGGGTCTGCCGTGCGATAATCGCCCACGCCCTGCCAAGATGTGGCGATATAATCAAAATGGCGTGGCGACACATAAAAATCCACACCCGCCTGTCTCATCACATACGACACAAAGCCTGCCGACCATGCCACGTCGCTGGCAAAGGCTCGGCAAATGTTGGTACTGGCGTTCTCGCCCCTGTCCGCCTTGTCGCAACGCTCATAAGGCAACGCCCTATCAAGCCGTGCCAACGCCCCACTATCACGCCAATACGCCACCACACGCTCCCACGCTCGTGAGCCGTCCGTCAGGCGTGCGTTTTCTGACTCATAATGGCTGTATTTGGCGATTTGTCCGTTTGTGGTGATAAACGGCTCGCCCCATGCCTTGTGTTCACGCAGGGCGATGTGGGCGATACGTTCGGCTTTTGGGGTGTGTGAGGCGAATGTGGGCGTGGGCGATTGCCACAAATGACCTTGCGGATTACCCTGTGGGGCGTGCGTACTTACACAAGCAGATAGGGCTAAGGCGGTACAGAGTAGGGGTAGAAGTTTTGGCATGGGATTTCATTTTTTAAAAGGAAATTTATTTTATCATTAAAATGGAATTTTAAAAAGTAAGACAAATATATTCTTATAAGAAAGTTGATATCTTTTATAAACTTTATAAAAATAATATATCACTTAAACAATTTTTATTAAAAAAACATCTTAATCATACCAATTTTTAATATTAAATAATTTACCGACAATCAAAACTTGTCAATAATCCTTCAAAGCCGATATGCTCATGTAAAATTTTTATAAATTCATCTTCATCAATCAATCCTTCTTTATTATCATCAAAATCATATCCATAAATTTTCTTGATGATATCATAATGCTCTGGTTTTAGGTATTTTTTATGGCTTTTTGGAGCATGTTTATTTCCTTTAAATGATAATAAATGATAATAAATGATAATAAATGATAATATCTATTTAAATAACCTTTTGCAAAGTAAAAAACACAGTTTTGGTATTGACCATATTTGGACTTGTAATGTCGCAAGAAACCAAAATCAAACATCACAACGCCACCAAGCGACAAAACAGCTCATCATACGCCATTTTGTCCTGCACGTTTTGCCCGACTGCGACCGCCATGTCATCAAGGCTTGCTAAAAAATTCTCCACCTTATCAAGACTCAGATTGTCCGCCCCATTTATCAGCCCTGCCACGTCCATATCCGTATGAATACTATCAAGCCCAAGCCCCACACGCACCACGTCCATCAGCATAAGCCGTGTCAAAACCACAAAATCAGCAAAATTCATCACGCCCTGCCAATAGTCGCTTGCACTCACCGCCGACCGCTCGCCATGCCTTAGGGTAAGCCATGTTTTGAGCCATAAGGTGCGTTTGTCAAACCATACCGACTTTGGCAAATCCACCGCCTTTAACACCGCCCCGTCCGCAAGCGTCAAAGCAAGGCTAGCAAGGCTCTCATCGCCCAACTGCCCACCCACATAAGCCAACGCCACATCATGAGCAACAGCCCCAAGCGGTAGGGCTTGCACACGGCTTTTTATCGTAGGCATGAGCTTGGCAGGGTTATCGCTGATGAGTATCAAATGCACGCCTGCCCGTGGCTCTTCTAAGGTTTTTAGCAGGGCATTGCTCGCCCCAATCGTGAGCGTCTCGGCATTATCCAGCACGATAAGCCGAACGCCATGCCCTTTGACGTGGCTATACTCCTGCAAGGCTCGCACATCATCAATCTTAATGGACGAGCGTTCGCTCTCATCGGACGTAGGCAGGCTCTCAGACGGTAACACCATGACATCGGGGTGCGTCCCCGCCATGAGCCAATGACAGCTATCGCACGCCCCACACGCCCCCTGCTCGCTCTTATTTTGGCACAGTAGCCACGCCACCAATCGCCACACAAATTCACGCTTGCCAATACCTGCCATGCCACACGCCAACAGTCCATGCGGTAATTTACCGTCATAAAACTGAGCAACCACCTGCTCCCACGCCTGTGCTTGCCAAGGCAATAACGGGGCAAAATAAGGTAACTGTTCTTGCTCGCTCATATCAGAACTTCAAAAACTCATCAATCGGCATGGCATTTAGCCTATCCAAATCGTCCTTGGTGTCCACCCCAAGCGGTAAGGCGACTTTGGCGATGTCTATGGCGATTTTTTGCCCATTTTCTAAAATACGAAGCTGTTCTAGACTCTCCAAGCGTTCAAGCACGCCCTGCTCCCATGTGCCAAATTCTTTTAATAATTTAACCCGATAGGCATACAACCCCAAATGGCGATAGGCGTTTTTTGGGGCGTTGCCAAGCTCGCCTGCCAAATGAGCGTCCCTGTCATACGGTATGGGGCTACGGCTAAAATACAAGGCATTTTGGCGAGCGTGGACGACTTTTACCACCGAATTTTTATAAAAATCATCATAATTATCAATGACTTCACATAATGTCGCCATAACACAGTCAGGATTTTCCACCAAAAGATTTTTGGCTTGTTCTAGTAGCACAGGCGGTACAAGCGGTTCATCGCCTTGCATATTGATGACAATGTCATCGTCCGCCAAGCCCAAAATCCGTGCCACTTCCCCCAATCTGTCCGTGCCTGACGCATGCTCACCCGTCATTACCACAGGCACGCCCGCCTGCTCACACACCGCAAAAATCCGCTCATCGTCCGTTGCCACGCACACGCTGTCGGCAAAGGTTGCTTGCAAAGCCTTTTGGGCTGTCCATAAAATCATGGGCTTGCCATGCAAATCCAGCAAAGGCTTGGCAGGTAGACGAGTGGATTTGTAGCGGGCGGGGATAATGATATGGGTTTTGGGTGCGGTCATGGGCTTTTCTCGTTTAAAGATTAACATAATAACAAATTATCTAACTTGTTTTGAAATAAATCAATCAATGCTTTGGCATGGTTGTTGTATTTATCTTGATATGAAAAATGCACATGACCAAAATAAGATACTTTAATCACACCACCGATAGATTTGATTTCATAAATGACATGACTGTCATCAATTTCATATAATTTTTGAACAGGTAATTTTTGCTCAATGAAAGTTAAAATAGATGATTTTAATTTTAAAAATTTCTCAAAGTCTATCTGAATAAATTCATCTTTTCTATCATAAAAACTTTGAAAAATCATTAAAGGAAATTTAAAATTTTTAATATCATTGTCTAAAATGTCCGATAAATGATGAAACACCAATGGCAATCCACCACTTCTTAATAATACAACAAATGGTATGGCTGGATTTTTGGTAATAAACACCACATCGCCATCAATATTATGAGCAATCTTACAGCCATTTAAAACATCTTGAACATCAATATTTTGCCATTCCCAATAATCAAGCATATCTGCAAAATTGTTTTTCAAATAATCGGTATCATACTCATCAAATATCAAAAAATCATTAAAGAAACCACCAAATCCAAATGTATTTAAAAAATCATAATAACTGCTCGGTAAATCAAATCCAATTTGTGTTTTAATGTCCAGTATTTGATGATGAGTGAATGGCTTTAAATCGCCAATGATATGAATGTCTTTTGTTTTCATAATTTATCAATACCCAATTCATTAAGCACCCTATCCATTTCCCCATAAACACTTTCTGATAACACCGCTTGCACAGGTAACACCCAAACATTATCAAAAATTGTATGGTTATGCTGTTTGGCAAGTTCACGCAATTTAACCGCGTCTTTGCTTGTGGTTATGATGGGTAAATCCTTTAAATCCATCAAATCATCAAGCACAAATTCGTGATGGTCGCCAAAGGGCTTTTCCATCACATCAAACCCAAGTTCGGTCAAGGTCTTAAAAAAACGGGCAGGATAACCAATACCACTGACGGCATACACCTTTTGTGGTGCAAGTATATGATTTTTATCAGATTTATCATGAAAAAGCGGAATGATTTTACTGGGAGCAAGGTGCATTAGTAAGGCACTATCATCATAGCGTTCAGTTCGGCTATCGTGATAAATCACAGTCGCCCCATTTAGGCGGTCAAGCGGTTCCCGCAAAAAGCCCTGTGGGAATAATTTGCCGTTACCGAACCCACGCACGCCGTCCACCACTATCCACTCCACATCTCGGTGCAGGGCATAGTGTTGCAGTCCATCATCGCTGATGATGAGTTGTAGAGTTGGATTATTTTTTATAAGTAAATCAATGACTTGACCACGATTTGCCCCCACCGCCATTGGCACGTTTGTGCTTTGGACGATAAGGCACGGCTCATCGCCCACGTCTTTGGGGGTGCTATCGGCAAAAACCATTGCAGGGCTACTGTCTGCCCGTCCATAGCCACGACTTATCACGCCCACGTTTATGCCTTTGTCTTGTAAATATTTAACAAGGGCGATGATAAGCGGGGTTTTGCCACTACCGCCCACCGTGATATTACCGATAATCATCACAGGAATGGGGGCGTAGTATTTGGCAAGTTTATCGTTATCATACAAGGACTTACGCACACGCCCCACCACCCCATACAGGGCAGACAAGGGGGCGAGTGTGGTTAGCATGGGGGAGTTGTCTTGCCATGCTTTGGTAATGAGTAGTTCTAGGTTTTTCATGGGGTGGTCGGCTCGCTTTGCTCATCAAAAGTACGCTCGTACATGGTACGATACATACCGCCTTTGGCAAATAGCTCGTCATGCGTACCCATTTCTACGATTTGCCCTTTATCCATGACGATGATACGGTCGGCGTTTTGGATGGTGGATAAGCGATGAGCGATGACAAGCGTGGTACGCCCTTGCATGACGGTTTCTAACGCCTTTTGGATATAGTATTCGCTTTCGTTATCTAGGGCGGATGTGGCCTCGTCCAATATCAAAATCGGTGCGTCTTTTAACAATGCTCGTGCGATAGACAGCCGTTGGCGTTGCCCGCCCGATAACTGCAAACCGTCCGACCCGATAAAGCTGTCATAGCCGTCTGGCAACGCCATGATAAAATCATGAGCATAAGCCGATTTGCTTGCCTTGATGATGTCATCACGGGATTTGACGGATAACGCCCCATAAGCGATGTTGTGAGCGACCGTATCCAAAAACAGCGTAACCTGCTGATTGACCATGGCAATCTGTTCACGCAGTGATGATAATTTAATCTCATCAATGGGCGTGCCGTCTATCAGTATCCGCCCCGATGTTGGCGTAAGTGAGCGAGTAAGCAAGTTTACAAGAGTCGTCTTACCCGAACCTGACCGCCCCACTACCGCCACCGTCTCGCCTGCCTTAATGTCAAGGTTAAAGCCCTTTATCGCTTGCACGCCACCATCATAGGTCAAGCTCACATCATCAAAACGGATATTACCATGAATGACAGGGGTTAGCGTGCCGGTATCACGCTCCTCGGGCGTGTCTAACAGTTTAAACACAGACGCACCCCCTGCCAAGCCCCGTTGCAGTTTTTGATTGACATCGGTCAAGGCTTTGACAGGACGGGCAAGCAGTCCTGCGGCGATAAGAAAAGATGCAAACTGCCCTGCCGTCATGCCCCCAAGCACTTCGGGACGCAGAGACAACCACACCACAAAGCACATACCTGTTGCCATGAGTAGCTGAATGAGCGGTGAGTTGATGGCGGCAAGCACAGTGATTTTCATGCCTTTTTGTAGGTTATCCAGACTTGCTTTGTTAAATCTATCAGCTTCATACACCTGACCGCCATAGTTTTTGACGACCTGATAGCCCGCTACTGCTTCATTGGTGATATGACTGACCGCACTCATAGACTCTTGGATGCCTGTCGATAGTGTGGCGAATTTTTTGGAAACTTTTTTGATAATCCAAAAAATCGGTGGTACGACTATCATCAAAACAAGCGTAAGTCGCCAGTTGCTATAAAACAGATAACCAAACAACGCAATGACCGTCAAACCCTCTTTTAATAGCGTGGTAATCGCCTCGTTACTGCCTGCGGTAACTTGCTCCACGTCAAAGATAAGTTTGGATGAAATGGTGCCGGCAGGGTTTTTTAGATAAAAATCGGACGGCAGGCGTAACAGCTTTTCAAACACCGCCACACGCAAATGATAGACAAGGTTACGAGAGATATACGCCGAATAATATCCCCCCAAAAACGCCCCAACCCCCCGAAAGAAAAACAGAGCAATTACCAAAAACGGAAACCAAAATTTGCCTTTTTCATCATCGTTGTTAATGGCATCAATAATAAACTCAAAGAGCTTGGCACTGGCAACCTCAGAGCCTGCACTTAGCACCATGCCAATCGCCATAAAAATCGCTGCCCACCAATAGGGTTTTAGGTAGGACATCAGACGCAAAAAGACCGCCAATTTGTCATTGGGGTCAAAGTTGGTTTGGGGGGTAGGTTTTGACATGATTTTTAAAAGAAAAGTTTTTTGGCATTTTAACATAAAATACCACATCACACCGCATAAATCGTGCGATTACTTACTACTGCTTTGTGGTGCTGGAACAACGGTGCTGATGTTTAGGTTTAAAAAGCCCATTTTGCCCGCCACATCCATGACACGCACCACCGCTTGGTGTGACGCTTCGGCATCGGCAGCGATGACGAACAGTTGTTTGCGGTCAGTGCCTGCTTCTTTTTGGAGCATGTTAATCAGCTCAGCTTCGGTACTAGACCCCAAGGCAAGTCCATTAACCAAATAAGTGCCGTCTTTTTGTACTGCCACTTCTATCTGTTTGCCTTCGTTAGTCACTGCCACACCTTCGGCTTCGGGCAGGACGATGTTAATGCGACTAAAATGGTTAAAGGTCGTCGCCATCAGCAAAAATACAATCAAAAAGAGCAAGCAATCAATCATGGGGGTTAGATTGATTTCCAAAGGTTCAACGGTCGGTTTACGAAATCTCATGGCGATACTCGGCTATGACTACTCTTGGTGTTGGGAATGAGCGACAGGCTCACTGGCTTGGCTTGGCTCTTTTTGCGGACTGTCTTTCATCAGCCCATAGTCATACATCTCTTGGATGAGTAGTCCTGCTTCACTCTCGAATTTGGCATTAATATCCACAATGCGTCTTTGGAAATAACGATACGCCATCAGGGCAGGAATGGCGACAAACATACCGCCTGCGGTGGTAATCAAAGCCTGAGAGACGCCGCCTGCGAGCATGGCAGGGTCTTGCATAGAACCGTCTGTCACCGCCAAAAATGAGATAATAATACCGAGTACCGTCCCCAACAGACCCAAAAGCGGTGCAATCGCCCCAATAGTACCGAGCATGTTAATGTTCTTCTCTAAGGTGTGAATCTGTACACTGGCACGGTTTTGCATGTGCATGGTCATGCTGTCTAGCCCATACTGGCGATACAAAAGCCCTGTTGCCAAAATATCACCCAGTGGCGACTCGCCTTTGATGGCAAGCAGGGTGTTTTTATTGATGTCACCTTTGGTGCGTAACTGGCTAATCAGCTGTTCTCTAAGTCCGCTCGGGGCAAGCAAACCCATGCGTAACACTTTGCCACGCTCGATGATGATGACCAGTGCCACGATAGAACACACGATGATTGGCAACATCAGCCAACCGCCTGCTTTAACAAGCTCCCACATAATTTACACCGTTACTACAATTATTAGTTAAACATCAAGACTTTGCCACGCCAAGCTGTGCCATCAGCCCGCTTAGCTCATCATGGCTATGAAAAAATATCTCCACACTGCCCTTGCCGTCTTTGCCTTGTTTTAGCTTGACCGTCGCCCCCAATGCGTCCGAGAGCTGTTGATTTAGAGCGATGACTTCACGACTATTGACCGAGACTGCCTTTGGCTCAGGGTGCAAGATAGACTTGACCAGTTTTTCTGCTTCACGCACCGTCATGTCCGCATGAATGATTTTTTTGGCGATGATGGGCTGTTGGTCTTTAGACAAAGACAGCAAAGTGCGGGCATGACCCATGTCAAGCAGATTATCCATCATAAACGCCTTGACTTCATCATGCAACGCATTCAGGCGTAGCAGGTTGGACACGGTCGTGCGTGCCTTACCCACGACATCGGCAATCATCGCATGACTCATGCCAAACTCGGTATGAAACCGCTCCAACGCCGCCGCCTGCTCTAACACCGTCAAGTCTTCACGCTGAATGTTCTCAATGAGTGCCAAGGCAATCGCCACCTCATCAGACAGCACACGCTCAATGGCAGGAATAGTGGTAAGCCCTGCCAGTTTGGCAGCTCGCCAACGTCGCTCACCTGCGATAATCTCATGGGTAATGCCATCCGCCTTACTCTCGCCATCCAACAAAGGGCGGATAACGATGGGTTGCATGACCCCGTGCTGACGTACTGACTCGGCAAGCTCCTGCAAGGCTTCTTCTTTAATGTCTCGTCTGGGCTGATATTTACCTGATTGCAATCTGACAGGGTCGATTTGAATGAGCGTGACCTGCTCACCATCTTGGGCAGGCTCAGACTGGGCGGTCTTGGCAGATTTACTGGTTACTTGGGCGGTGCTTTTGTCGGCATTGGCTTTTATGCCAGTTTTTTTGGGACTGGCTGACTTGGGGGCAGGGGCAGATTCCGCTGTCGGCATGATGGCTTCTGCGGTCAAATCTCTTTCTCGTTTAATATTACCCATCAAGGCTTCTAAGCCACGTTTCGTGCCAAGCCCACGCTTTTTTGTCATGCCCATTTACACCAGTGTTACAGAAAATAGCAGGGTATTTTACCACAAATAACATCTCATGTTAAATGCTAAGTGTGCTTTTTGTCGTAAAAATACCCAAAGTTGTCTTTGGGTAAGGGATAAATTCAAAATTAATACGACTTATGAATACAAGACTCACCGCTCGCTTCGGGCATGATAAGCCACATGATAAGATAAAACAAAATCCCACCAAACAATGTAATGGTTGCTGTCAGTGGAATGGACAACACAAACAGCCACCGCAGTACCGCAGGCGACCACCCCATGTATTCGGCAATCCCGCCGAACACCCCTGCCATCAGACGATGACGTTTTGAACGGTGTAGGCGGATGAGTTTGGGCTTGGTGCGTGTAAGTCTGGCATGGTTAGGGCTGACATGATGAGTCATGGGCTATCTTTTCCTTTTAAAATTTATATTAAAACAATTTAAACATAACACTTTTTTAATAATACTTTTTTGGGTAAATACAATGCCCTTTTGCAAAACTTTACATTGATAAAATAAAAGAGCGGAAAAAACCGCCCTTTTATCATTGATTATAGACAAATTTACACCGCTTGAATCGCTGTCAAGGCAATGGTATAAACAATGTCATCCACCAAACAGCCACGAGACAAATCATTAACAGGCTTGTTAAGACCTTGTAGCATAGGCCCTACACTAATCACGCCTGCGGTACGTTGCACGGCTTTATAAGTGGTGTTGCCAGTGTTCAAATCGGGGAAAATAAACACGTTGGCTTCGCCTGCCACCGCTGAATTTGGGGCTTTTTGTTTGCCTACGCTTGGCACAGAGGCTGCGTCAAATTGTAAGGGTCCGTCCACTTTTAGCTCAGGGGCTTTTTCACGGACAATCTCTAACGCACCTTTGACCGTATCCACGTCAGGGCCTGAGCCTGAGTTCATGGTAGAGTAGCTAATCAAGGCAACTTTGGGGTCAATACCAAACGCTTTGGCGGACTCGGCGGACTGGATGGCAATCTCGGCAAGTTGCTCGGCGGTTGGGTTTGGGTTCACCGCACAGTCGCCATAGACGACCACTTGCTCGGGCAGTAGCATAAAGAACACGCTAGATACTAGGCTGTACTGTGGAGCGGTCTTGATAAGCTGGAACGCTGGGCGAATGGTGTCTGCCGTGGTGTGTACCGCACCTGATACCAAGCCGTCCACATCGCCCACTTGTAACATCATCGTGCCTAGATATACGGTGTCTTGTAGAGCCTCTCTCGCCCCTGCTTCGTCTAGTTTACCCTTACGGCGTTCTACCATGGGGGCTACATATTTTTCGATGACGGTGGACGGCTCGATGATTTCAATGTCATCCGGCAAGGTAACACCACGCTCGTCTGCCACCGCACGGATTTTGGCAGGGTCGCCCAACAGCACGCACTGGGCAATGCCACGTCTTTGGCAAATCGCCGCCGCTTCAATGGTGCGTGGCTCATCGCCCTCTGGTAGAACGATACGTTTTTTGGCGTTTTGGGCAAGGCGAACCACTTGGTTACGAAACGCATAAGGCGATAATTTTTGGGTACGCTCGGACGTTTTGTAGCTTTCAAATGCCCCACCGTCAATCTCAGACAGATGACCGCCTTTGTCGGTGCGTGCCACGACTTGCACTTTGCCAGACAGTTCAGCTGTGCCAATCACGCCCCAAATACGCTCGCCTTTGATACCGCCAAACACAGACGCAAACACAGGCAGACGCACGTCATTATCGCCCACCAAAATCACGTCCGCATCAAAACCTGTTCCCAACTCACGGTTCACACGGTTGGCATACGGACGGCTCTCATCAGCAAGCACGCCCACCACCACGCTGATAGGGGCGGACTGCTTGGCGATGACGGTTTCTAGTAGGTCATCAAGGTTGTTGTCGCTAATGGCACTCACCAACTCATCATGGCTTGGAATGGCGACAATCTCGCCACCGACTAGGTTTGCGACATTTTGAACCACAGTTTCCATGTTGATTTGGCTGGTGGTGGGGATAAGTAATAATGTTTTCATAAGTTACCTTTATCGATATCAATGTATTAGTAAGATTTTTAATTTAGCATCATCAATCATAATATTTGTAGGAGTAAAATACATTTGCCCTGTGTCAAACATTCACTCTTGGGCGAATATAATTCGCCCCTACACGTCCAATTAACAATGCCTTTATAATGTATTAAAAAATCATGGGTTATTTTAAGAAAAGCCAGACCTTAGCCCAGCTTTTCTTTTTATTACAATCCTAGTACCGCACGAGATTCGCTGGCGATTTGGAATTCTTCATCGGTTGGGACAACCCATAGCTCAACAGCAGAACCCTCAGCATGGAAACTACCCTCCGCCCCACGAGACAGTTCGGCATTTTTGGCGGTGTCAATTTGCACGCCCAAATGCTTTAAGTGGCTCACAATCTTAGCACGCATGTCCGCACCATTCTCGCCAATACCACCTGTAAAGGCAATGCCCGTCAATACTGGCAAACCTGCGGTCAAGCTAAGCAAGTATTTGGCAACACGGTAAGCGAACATATCAAGGGCGAGCGTGGCGTCAGCATTACCCTCTTTGTCGGCTTGTTCTAGGTTACGCATATCATTAGATACGCCCGACACGCCCAAAAGACCGCTCTTTTTATTCAAAAGCGTGTCAATCTCTTGGATAGACAAGCCTAAGGTGCGGTGCAAATGCAAGTGAATGCTTGGGTCGATGTCGCCTGAGCGAGTACCCATCATCAGACCTTCTAGCGGGGTAAGACCCATAGATGTATCCAGGCTTTGACCGTCGTATACTGCTGTTGCTGAACAACCGTTACCTAGGTGAGCCACAAGCCAACCTGTTTTGCCATCTTGACCGCTTAGCGTGTTGGCACGGTTTGAGACATAGTTGTGTGAGGTGCCATGAAAGCCGTAACGGCGGATTTGGTGTTCGGTGTACAGCTCTTTTGGAATGGCGTAGCGGTAAGCGTGGGCAGGCATGGTTTGGTGAAATGCCGTGTCAAAAATCGCCACTTGGGGCAGGTCAGGATAAATGGCGTTAATCGCCTTGATACCAGACGCGTTAGCAGGGTTATGAAGTGGGGCAAGGCTTGCCAACTCTTCGATGGTTGCTAGCACTTCTGGGGTGATGACGGTTGCTGATTTGAATTTGTCGCCACCGTGTACCACACGATGACCTACCGCCACAGGCTTATGCTCGGCGATAAGCTCGCCTAAGATGATTTGCAAGGCTTCGGTATGAGCCCCTGAATTTGGGATATCAATCTCCACTTTTGAACCGTCTAGGTTTTTGTGTTTGATGCGAGCATCAGCATTACCCAAAGCTTCGGCAAGACCTTCAATACGACTGTTACCATCTTCGCCAATCAAGGCATATTTGATGGATGATGAGCCACAATTTAATACTAAGGTGGGGTTGGTTAGGGACATGGATTTTCCTATGAATAAAAAAGATACGGCGGTGATTATAACACACAAAATTAACTTTGACAAAAGGCATGAACCAACCAAAACATGGCTTATCATTAAGCCTAAGCGCAAAACTCACAGACAAAGGACGCTCCCACAAATCAACACCCAAAAAGCGTCATCCATCAATTTTATAAATCCCACCAACCATACGGCATAAATGCAGACCATGATTTGTAAACACAAAACAGAATTTTTTAACCATAGAATATTGACCCCCCCCCCTTAATTTGATAAAATAACAAAGGTTTGTTAATTCTTTTTACTTTGAGTAAAATTTTATTAATAAATATTGACAAATCAAGCAAATCAACCTTGTTATTTTAATTAGGACATTTATCCATGAGTAATCCCAATACAACCATTCAACCTCTAGATTTTAGTGCAGCATTAAAAGCTCATGCAGACTGGAAAGGAAAATTAAGAGAAGCCATTGGTAATGAAGAGACCTTAGATGAAGCCAAAGTGTCTCGTGATGATTTATGTGTCTTAGGTGTTTGGCTTCATGATGAAGCTAACGTAAACGCCTTGACTGGTCTTGAAAGTTATCACCACTGCAAACAAAAACATGCAGAATTTCACAAAGAAATCGGTAAAGTAGCAAAAGAAATCAATAGAAAAAATTTTGACAAAGCCAAAGAAATGATTGGTTCAGGTTCACAATATTCTGAAATCAGTACTGACATTGCACTGTCATTACACCAGTTGAAAAAAGATGCCAGCACCTCTTAAAATGCTTTTTAAATAAATCCCCAAAAACCACGAGTGTCATGACATACGTGATGCTTGTGGTTTAAAATTGTGGACAATCTAAAAAGTACGCTAAAAGGCTCTATAAAATCGTAAAAAGGCTCTATAAAATCGTAAAGTGGACTAAGTCTGACATTAGCAAGCGTTTTTCATCGGACAGGGCTTTCAAAAAAGTTAGGAAAATTGGTAAAAATATGGCATAATAAGCACAAGTTTTGGGTTATATGCGAATGATTGCACCCAAAATTAGACCCGAAATAAAACATTCCCCTTTGCAAAGCGAACTTGCATTTACAATCACCAAACTCGGAGTTTTTATGTCAAAACCGACCATTGTCTACACCTATACCGATGAAGCCCCTGCCCTTGCCACGCACTCGCTACTACCTATCATCCAAGCCTTTACCAAAAGCTCAGGCATCGACATCACCACCAGCGACATCTCTTTGGCAAGCCGTATCCTATCTCAATTCCCCGAGTTTTTAAAAGAAGACCAACGCCAAACCGACGCCCTTGCCGAACTTGGCAAACTTGTGACCGAGCCACACGCCAACGTCATCAAACTGCCCAACATCTCAGCATCCATGCCACAGCTTTTGGCGACCATCAAAGAGTTACAAGATGATGGCTATGGCGTACCTGACTATCCTGCCGAACCCCAAGACGACAAAGAGCGTGACATCCAAGCTCGCTACGACCGTGTCAAAGGTTCAGCCGTAAACCCCATCCTGCGTGAAGGCAACTCTGACCGCCGAGCCCCAAAAGCGGTCAAAAACTTTGCCAAAAAATACCCACACAGCATGGGTGCGTGGTCAGCCGACAGCAAAACCCACGTCTCCACCATGAGTGGTAACGACTTTTTTGCCAATGAAAAATCAGTAACTGTGCCAAACGCCACCACCGTGCGTTTTGTCTTTACCGACAAAGATGGCAACAGCACTGACCTACGCAAACCACTTGCCCTAAAAGCAGGCGAAATCCTAGATGCGACTTTTATGAGCAAAAACGCCCTAGTCGCTTTCTTGGACGAGCAAGTCAAAGATGCCAAAGAAAAAGGCGTGCTATACAGCCTACACATGAAAGCCACCATGATGAAAGTGTCTGATCCCATCATCTTCGGTCATGCGGTTAAGTCATTTTTCAAACCTGTGTTTGACAAATATGGCAAAGAGCTGGCTGATGCTGGCGTGAACGTTAATAACGGTTTTGGCAACCTACTTGCCAACCTTGACAAACTAGATGCCACCACCAAAGCAGGCGTAGAAGCCCTTATCAATGAGACCTACGCCAACAACCCTGATGTGGCGATGGTGGACAGCGACAAAGGCATCACCAACCTACATGTGCCTAGCGACATCATTATTGATGCGTCCATCCCTGCGATGGTACGTGCATCAGGTCAGATGTGGGACAAAGACGGCAAACAACAAGACACCAAAATCATCATTCCTGACAGCACCTATGCTCCGCTATATCATGCCACCGTTGAGTTTTGTAAAGCAAACGGTGCGTTTGACCCGACCACCATGGGTACCGTACCGAACGTGGGTCTCATGGCTCAAAAAGCCGAAGAGTACGGCTCGCACGACAAAACTTTTGAAATCAGTGCGGACGGCAAAGTAGAAGTCATTGACGAAAATGGCAATGTCCTACTATCACACAACGTAGAAGCGGGCGACATTTGGCGTGCGTGCCAAACCAAAGATGCCCCCGTCAAGGACTGGGTAGGTTTGGCGGTAAAACGTGCCAGATTGTCCGACACGCCTGCGGTATTTTGGCTGGACGAAAACCGAGCTCACGATGCCGAGCTTATCAAAAAAGTCAAAACCTACCTTGCTGAGCTTGACACCGATGGGCTAGACATCCACATCATGCCATTGGTTGAAGCCACCAACTTCACGCTAACCCGCCTAAAAGACGGCAAAGACACCATTGGCGTAACAGGTAACGTCATGCGTGATTATCTGACCGACCTATTCCCCATCTTAGAGCTTGGCACGTCTGCCAAAATGCTCTCTATCGTGCCACTCATGAATGGGGGCGGCATGTTTGAGACAGGGGCGGGTGGTTCTGCACCGAAACACGTTCAGCAGTTTAACAAAGAAAACTACCTGCGTTGGGACAGTTTGGGCGAGTTTTTGGCATTGGCGGTGTCACTTGAACACCTAGCTGAGCGTGAAAATAACACCAAAGCCCAAGTGCTTGCCAGCACCCTAGATAAGGCAACCGAAGAGCTACTACTTAACGACAAATCGCCACAGCGTAAACTGGGCTCTATCGACAACCGTGGCAGTCATTACTACCTTGCCAAATACTGGGCAGAAGCCTTGTCCAAGCAAACAGACGACAAAGCCCTAGCCGATGAGTTCGCCCCCATTGCCAAAGCATTGAACGAACAAGAAGAGACAATCGTGAGCGAGCTAAACGGCGTACAAGGCGGGGGCGTTGAGACCGAAGGCTACTACTTTGCCAACCGTGAGTTGCTTGACAAAGCCATGCGTCCAAGTGCTACCTTTAACGACATCATCGCCAAATTGGGCTAAAACAGACCCATCAAACCGTGATGTTAAAAATGCCGTCCTAGCGATGGCATTTTTATTTGTTGCAAATTGTAATGATGGTTGCACCCCTGTGCAAATTTGATATACTGACTGTCATTTTCTATCTATCATCATTTATCATGAATCACACCACCGTCATCATCATTATTACCGTTGCTGTCAGCCTGATGGCATGGCAAAACAAAACGTTTCTCGGCAGGCTCGTCTTTGACCCCATCTCCATCACTCGCCATAAGCAATACGACCGTTTTTTAACCAGTGGTTTTGTTCACGGTGACGGCATGCACCTGCTGTTTAACATGATTACCCTATACTTTTTTGGACGAACCATGGCGCGGTTTTATATCCATGAGTTGGGAGCGTTGGGCTTTGTGGGCTTTTACACTCTTGCCATCATCGCATCTAGCATTCCTGACTATATCCGCCACAAAAACAACCCCCGCTTTGCCAGTCTTGGAGCGTCAGGCGGTGTATCAGCGGTGTTATTTGCCTTTATTCTACTAGCCCCGTGGCAGACCATTTACCTGTTCTTTATCCCCATTCCTGCGATTATTTTTGCCATTGGCTATATCAGTTATAGCATCTGGGCGGACAGACGTGGTACAGGACGGATTAACCATCTTGCTCACCTATCGGGGGCGGCATTTGGCGTGATTGCCACCATCATCATCAAGCCTGCCATCGTGATACATTTTATCAATGCTTTGTTAAGTCCTGCTTTTTTAAGATGATTTAAAACAAAAAAAACAGACAATTTTTCATTGTCTGTTTTTGCTTAAAGGCTAATTAAAAAACCAATCAAAGACTTAGAAAAACCCCATTGCCTTGGGCGAGTAGCTCACCAACAGGTTTTTGGTTTGCTGATAATGCTCTAACATCATCTTGTGGTTTTCACGCCCAATCCCTGATTTTTTGTAGCCACCAAAGGCAGCGTGGGCAGGGTAGATGTGATAGCAGTTTGTCCACACACGCCCTGCCTGTATCGCACGCCCTGCACGATAAGCGGTCGTGCCATCACGAGACCACACGCCCGCACCTAGACCATACATGGTGTCATTGGCGATTTGCATGGCTTCATCAAAGTCCTTAAAGGTCGTAACGGTCAAGACAGGACCAAAGATTTCATCACGGAACACCTGCATTTCATTGGTGCCTTTAAAGACAATCGGCTCAATATAAAATCCGCCGTCTTCGTTCTCTTTTCGCTCACCGCCACCTGTCAGAAGCTCTGCCCCTTCTTTTTGACCGATGTCGATGTATTTTAGGATTTTGTCCTGCTGTTCTTGGCTTGCCTGAGCCCCAATCATCGTCTCGGTGTCAAGCGGATGTCCTGTTTTGATGTTTTTGACTCGGTCAATGGCACGCTTGATAAACTCATCAGCGATACTCTCATGCACCAACGCACGAGACGGACAAGTGCAGACTTCGCCTTGGTTTAGGGCGAACATGGCAAAGCCTTCTAGGGCTTTGTCCAAAAACTCATCGTCTTTGTCCATGACATCGGCAAAGAACACATTGGGCGACTTACCACCAAGCTCCAAGGTTACAGGAATGATGTTTTCGGTCGCATATTGCATGATGTATTGACCGACTTCGGTCGAGCCTGTAAAGGCGATTTTGCTAATGCGTGGGTTCGTGGCAAGCGGTTTGCCCACCTTTAAGCCGTCGCCATTGACGATATTTAGCACGCCTTTTGGCAAGATGTCTTCGATAAGCTCGGTCAGCACAAGGATACTCACAGGCGTTTGCTCGGCAGGTTTTAACACGATACAGTTACCTGCTGCCAAGGCAGGGGCGATTTTCCATGCCGCCATAAGAATGGGGAAATTCCATGGAATGATTTGCCCAACCACGCCCAACGGCTCATGAAAATGATAAGCCACCGTGTCATGGTCAATCTCGCTGATACCGCCTTCTTGAGCTCTAATGCACCCTGCAAAGTAGCGAAAATGGTCAATGGCAAGGGGAATGTCCGCCGCCAACGTCTCACGTACAGGCTTGCCGTTCTCCCACGTCTCGGCAACGGCAAGCGTCTCCAAGTTCTCTTCTAGGCGGTCGGCGATTTTTAATAAGATATTGCTTCGCTCCATGGGCGATGTCTTGCCCCAAGCGTCCTTGGCAAGGTGTGCAGCGTCTAGGGCAAGCTCGATGTCTTCGCTGGTGGAGTCTGGCACTTTGGCAAAGGCTTTGCCGTCCACAGGCGAGATGTCGTCAAAGTACTCGCCTTTGACAGGGGCAACCCATTCGCCACCGATGAAGTTTTCGTATTGGGATTTGAAGTTGACTTTTGAGCCGTCTGTATTGGGATTGGCGTAACGCATACAATTTCCTTATAACAAGGTGAACGAAAAGCAAGGTGAATTAACCTGCAACTTGCACCTATCGACTCGCCAATTTACCCAAGTACAAATTACCTAAGTATAGCCTACCCAAGCTGTTGGCATTGCCGATATGTACAGTTGTAAATTATCTTAAAATTGACCAAATTGCAAGGGTGAAATGTTGTTTGATTGTAAAAATGATTTTGTTAAATTTCTAAATTTCAGTATTGACAGAAATTATAAAAACTTCTAAAATATCCAAAAACGTTAAAAAGGCAACTATCATGAAACTCTCCCCCACCACCGAAAAATTTGTCCTGCATTGGGGCGAAATGGGCAGTAAATGGGGCGTAAACCGCACAGTCGCCCAAATCCACGCCCTACTATTCATCACGGCAAAGCCGATGAATGCCGAACAAATCGTAGATACGCTCGGGGTCGCCCGCTCCAACGTCTCAAACAGCATTAAGGAACTGCAAAGCCTAAATCTTGTGCAGACCACGCACATATTAGGCGACAGACGGGATTATTTTACCACGAGTAGCGATGTATGGACGCTCGCTCGGGTCATCGCAGAAGAACGCTACAAAAGAGAGCTTGCCCCTACCGTGCAGTTTTTAGATGAACTCATGAATACGCCTGAATTTGAACTAGAAAACGAAGGGGTAAAACAACGCATTAAGGACACGCACGGCTTTGTGGATACGCTCACCACTTGGGCAAATGAAATGCTAAAACTCTCTACAACGACGCTTAATAAAATCCTAAAACTTGGGGCAACGGTGCAGAAGTTTTTAAAATAAAAAGAGAACAATAAAATGGCAACCAAAAAAGAAATCTTAGCTTACGCCAAACAACATGGCTTTATTTATCCAAAGATAAAAGTGATTTTTGGGTTTGGGTTGCTTGGCGGTATGATTGGCTTAATGACTGTGTTTGTTATTGATAGAATGACTCGTCTTATTGTTAATGGCGGTAATTTATTTTATGACATAAACATCATTTCTTTGATTGAAAAGATTTTTTCTGTTCTATTATTTAGCATTATTTTTGGCACGGTATTTGGTTGCATACCTGCTATATTGACAGGAATTTATTGTGCGATTTTTAATTTTATTATTGCAAAAAATTTGGATTATCTTCATTTGTATGTTGTTGGCACCATATTCTCGGCAATTTATTTTAATCATTGGATAAATTTACCTGATGAATTTTGGCAAATAATATATACCTTATTTAGTCTTGGCTCTATTGGCGGAATATCAGCGATGATTTGTGGTAAATTATTTTTACCAAAATTACCTAAAAACTTTGATAAATAGGACAGTAAAATGGTAACCAAAAAAGAAATTCTCGCTTATGCCAAACAACATGGCTTTATTTATCCAAAAATAAAAGTGATTTTTGGGTTTGGGCTATGTGGCGGTATGATTGGCGGTATTATGTTTTGTTGCATTGGTTTTATGATAGAAACTACCTATGAACAAATAATAAACCACATAAGTCATAAAGGCATAATAAGTTTATTCTTAAAGTTACCATTTTATATACTTGGATTTGCTTTTCTTGGTGCTTTGGCGGGTGGCATTCCTGCTTTTTTGACAGGTATTTATTTATCATTTAAAAATTTTATCTTTATTGATAAAAAAGATTATATCAAAATATTTGCCATTGGTTTTTTAATAACGGCAATTTGTGCTTTACTTATGGTGGTTTTTAGCAATCAACAACCGAATATGCAAAATACAATTTGGGATTTTTTTCTTATATCTTTCCCATTGGCTATTATTGGCGGAATATCAGCGATGATTTGTGGTAAATTATTTTTACCAAAATTACCCAGTAATTTTTAAATTTTTTTTGCATTATAATTTCTGTTTTAACAGAAATTTCAAAAGGAAATATCATGAAACTCACCATGTTCTATGACAACAGTTGCACTCTATGCCGTAGCGAAGCGATGTCTTTGTGGCGGTTGGGTGGTGGCGGTATCACAATCATCAGCGTATCGGACGGACAAAACGAGCTTGCCCAAGCAGGTATCAGCTACCAAGAAGCCATGACTCATCTGTGCGTCAAAGACGAATGTGGAGCTTGGTACAAAGGCATGGAAGCGGTGCGAGTGTTGTACAAAATGGCAAATATACGACTATTTGGCGTGGGGGCGTTTTGGTTATTTAATCTGCCCATGATTGATGTCTTATTAGATATCGCTTATCCGTATTTTGCCAAACGCCGTCATTTAATCCCTGCCTATTTGGTAAAATGGTGGTATGGGGCGGTTTATGATGTAAGATTAAATGAATTATGTGATACTGGCAATTGCCATATTTATTCAAAACCTTAACGCCCAACGGCATTGGGAGCAGTTCGTGCTAGGCTTTTATCTAATTCTATTTTTAGCCAAAGATTGGGTAATGACTCATCACAAACACGAGAATGACGAGTTTGTCTTTGGCTTAATAGACGTTTCATTTTTTGGCGTTTGCGTTTTAGAACGGACGGTTTTTCATAACAGCCCAAACGTTTTTTATACCAACGCCTTGCTTTATCACAATAAACCTTTTGATAAAAGGCGGATAAAGCATTATCAAGCGTCTCAAAATCTTGCGGATAAATGGTTGTCAAAATAGGTATTTTTAGACTTATGTTTATCTTTTAAAAGGGTTTATCATAGCAGATTTTTGCCATATCTGCAATCAACCTATTAAGGAGTAAAAAATGAACAAATCAAACTATCCCACAAACAAAATCCTATACACCTATGCTGTCTTAGGTGGTTTGGTGGGTGGCGTGTTAATTGGCATGGCGGGCGAGCTAGACGGCATTAAAGATATTTTGGACTTTATTGGTTCGGTATTATTTATCGGTATTATTGGGATGTTTGTGGGGTTTATTCCTGCAACTGCCACAGGATATTTGATTAGTAAATTTAAATTTTATAAAAAACCCAGTCATTTTTTCATCATCAGTTTAATAGGGTTTTTTACATCTTTTATATTCGCATTAGCATTTTTATTTTTTACAGATAAATTATCATTAGAAAGTGTTAATGATGATTTAACGATAATGAGTGTTATGGGATTATTAGGGGCTTTATCAGCCATAATTATTGGGTGGTTTGTCCTGCCAAAATCTGTGATAGAGTATAAGGAGAGTTTATGAACATTTTAATCACTGGCGGTAGTGGTTTTTTGGGGCGACAATTAACCCCAGCATTATTAAACTTAGGTCATCATGTGATTTGGATAAGCCAAAATCCTGATAAAATCACGCCTTTAAATAATATCAAAGTGATTGATTACAATGCCCTAAAAACCTTATCAACACCCATTGATGTCATCATCAATTTGGCAGGGGCAGGCATTGCTGATAAACGGTGGAGCGATAAACAAAAAAGACGGTTTTTTGATAGTAGAACAAACCCCACTTTGGCGATATTGGACTTTATCAAAAACAATCCCACATCCTTATTGATAAGTGGGTCGGCGATTGGTTATTACGGCGTGTCGGATAATGCGATTTTTGATGAAAATTCATCACCCATTTGTCAAGATTTTGCTAGCGAGCTTTGTCAAACTTGGGAAAATCTTGCCCTATCCGCCACTGATATTTGCCCCACAAAAGTCGCTATCATTCGCACAGGCGTGGTGCTAGACCCTAATGGTGGTATGATGACTCGTCTGCTACCTGCCTTTAAAATGGGGCTTGGCGGACGGCTTGGTAATGGCAAACAGGTATTAAGTTTTATTAGTTTATCCGATTGGGTGCGTGCCGTGCTGTTTATCATTACCAAAAATAAAAGCGATGATTTACCCATTCGCCAATTTTATAATCTAACAAGCCCCAATCCAATAACCAATGCCGATTTTACCAAAGCGATTGGGCAATTATTAAATAAACCCACGTTATTTCATTTGCCGTCTTGGTTTTTATCATTATTGCTTGGCGAAATGGCAACGTTATTGATAGACGGACAAAAAGTTTTTCCCAATCAATTACTCTCTATGGGATTTGAGTTTCAAGACAAAAGTATTTATTTTTTGGAGAATCAATTATGATTAAAATGTATTATGATGACACTTGCCCCATTTGTCGTACCGAAGCCTATCATATCAAAAGCGATGATATTCATATCATTGCCATAAAAGACGGCTTGGCAGAATTACAAAAGCATGGCATTGATGAATTAACCGCCATGACTTATTTATGCGTATTAGATGATAATAATGTCATGCACAAAGGCATAAAAGCGGTGCGACTTTTGCACCAAACTGCCAACACCAAATTTAACAAACTGCTTCATTTGCCAATCATCAAGCCATTAAGTGCCATTATCTATCCCTTATTTGCCAAATACCGCCACAAAATCCCAAAATGGCTTATCATCAAACTGTTTGGCAATGTACAAGAAATCAATGAATGCGATAATGGTATTTGTCAATTATCGCCAAAAGATCGATTAAATCAACATAAAAAATCATGAACATTTTATTATTCGGTCATACAGGATTTATTGGCAAAAAGATTAATGATTTATTAAGTCAAAATCCCTTATATCATATCAAAACCCTATCATCAAAAATGCTTGATTTTAATTGTCCAACCATACCGCCTGATTTATTTGATGATATTGATGTGGTGATTAACGCTGTTGGCGTGATGAGTGATGATACCGCCTTTATGGAAAACATTCATCATCATACGCCTGTTTGCCTTGCCACTATCGCCAAACAAAATGGTGTAAAACATTGGCTAAATCTCTCAGCACTCGGAGCGGACGAGCATTCGCCCATTGCTTTTGTAGGCAGTAAAGGGCGTGGCGATAAGGCGTTATTGGCATTGGCAGATGATGATTTTAGCGTAACGGTCATTCGTCCGTCTTTGGTGTTTGGGCAAGGCGGAGCAAGCATCAAGCTGTTTTTGAGACTTGCCAAACTACCGATTTGGGTTTTGCCTAATGGCGGTCATTTTATCATACAGCCTGTTCATGTTGATGATGTGGCGTTAGGGTTTTTACATCTTTTATCTTTTCAAAAAAATGGAATAATAAATATGGTAGGCTCACCCATTTTATTAAAATATTATTTACAGATACTAGCCAATAATTTTTATCAAAAACAGCCTATTTTTATCATCAATATTCCTTTATTTTTTGCTAAATTATTTTTAAAAATGATTTATCCGATATACAAAAATCCGTTATTTTCTATGGATAATTTGACATTATTAGAAAATAGCCAAGTGGTTGATGAAAATGATTTTATCAATTTATTAGGCAAAAATACCCGCAATTATCAGGATTTTAGGTTTTAATTTTAAAAATAATCCACGACAATCCTAAAACAAAAACAGATACCAATAATCCCGACATAAACATCAGCATAAAACCTTTAAAATAAGGCGTATAATAAAACCCTGTTATCATCGTTAAAATTTTTATCGCCAATAAAGCCACCACAAATTATGTAAGAATACTAAATTGTATTAAAATCCTACCCATAACCATATCATGCAATATCAGGCTAAATGTTGGATAATGTGCTAAGGCATATTTATCTATCATCACATAAATAGGCACAAATACCAATACGCCCAATATCAAACTTAATGTCTCTAGCCAATTACTAAAATAACCCCCAAAAGCACCCAAAAATAAAAACCCAACGATTGCATTGGAGCATACCAGACCTGTCCATTTTAGCCAAATATTATTCATCTTTTAGCCCCATTATTTTTTAAATAATCACCAAACGTCATCATTGCCATAATTACCGCCGTCAATATCGCCACCACAACGGATAATAACCCACCTGTTACCACCGTCAAGAAAAACGCTCCAAAAAATCCTATGTTCGTTGGGTGAGTACTTATATTAAAACCCATAATACCGCCAACCAATTCAAATGCTATCCCACCTGAAAATATATCCACAATCATTATAAATTGCATCAACGCCCGAATAAGCACGCTAATCCATAAAGATTTTCTAAGGTGTTCATACTGATAATCCAACGCATATTTATCCAAAAATACATAGATTGGCACAAATACCCAAATACCAAAAAAGATACCTATATTATACGTCCATGATTTAAGATCCAAAAAACCACCAAGAAACAACCCAAGAATAGCATTTAACCATACCAATGCCGTCCATTTTGACCAAAGCTCAGTCATGTCATATTTTTGTGTCATAGTATGCCTTTTTGTGTTGATAAAATTGGTAGTATTATAATCACTTGCTCTTTGTATGATTGTGAAAAAATCATGGAAAAATAATGAAAAATAACAAACCCTATAAAATTTTTGGTTCTGGTTCAAAAAGTATGCTACAAGGAAAACCGTTCGTGGTGAGCTTGTCGAACCATAACGGTTTTCCTACCCTTCGACAGGCTCAGGGTGAACGGAAAACCTAGTTCAGCATACTTTTTAGACTACTACCAAATTTTTCATGGTTTGCCAAATTTTTTTCATCTATTTTTTTACATTTATCCGCCAAAATGGGGTATAATTTTCCGCCAAATATCTATGTAAAATCCAGATATTCTCGCCTTACGATGTAGAGTTTTGCTCATTCTGTCAAGCCTAGATTTACGTTGTAAATGATGAAAAGCCACCAGAATGTCGTAAGTTTTTTAATCTATTTAAGTGATTTTTTATGAATTATCAATTATTTACATCAGAGTCCGTTTCCGAAGGACACCCTGATAAAATGGCAGACCAAATCTCAGATGCCATACTTGATGAGATTTTGACCCAAGACAAGGACGCTCGTGTGGCGTGCGAAACCCTAACCAAAACAGGGGCGGTAGTACTGGCAGGCGAAATCACCACCCATGCCAACATTGACGTGGAAGCAATCGTCCGCCGTGCGGTCAATAAAATCGGCTATAACCATAGCGATTTGGGCTTTGACGGGGCAAGCTGTGCGGTCATCAACATGATTGGCAAGCAGTCGCCCGAGATTGCCCAAGGCGTGGACAGACAACGCCCCGAAGACCAAGGGGCAGGCGACCAAGGGTTGATGTTTGGCTATGCGTGCAATGAGACAGACGTACTCATGCCTGCTCCCATTCAGCTCTCACACCGCCTAATGGAACGCCAAGCCGAACTGCGTAAAAACGGCACGCTCTCATGGCTACGCCCAGACGCTAAGGCACAGGTAAGCCTACGCTATGATGACAATCATCGCCCATTGGCGGTAGATGCGTTGGTGCTGTCCACTCAGCACGACCCCGAGATTAGCCAAGCTGACCTGCATGAAGCGGTCATGGAAGAGATTATCAAACAAGTCATTCCTGCCGAACTGCTCCACGCTGGCACAAAATACCACATCAACCCAACGGGCAAATTCGTCATTGGGGGGCCTGTGGGGGACGCAGGTCTGACTGGACGTAAAATCATCGTAGATACTTATGGCGGTATGGCTCGTCATGGGGGCGGTGCGTTTAGCGGAAAAGACCCGTCCAAAGTTGACCGTTCGGCTGCCTATGCAGGGCGTTATGTCGCCAAAAATATCGTGGCGGCAGGGCTTGCCGACCGCATTGAAGTGCAAGTGTCCTATGCCATTGGCGTGGCAGAGCCGACTTCTATCTCGGTCAATACCTTTAATACAGGCAAGGTGTCTAATGATGAGATTATCCGCCTTATCCGCACCCATTTTGACCTACGCCCCTACGGCATCACTCGTATGCTGGACTTGCTACAACCGATGTATCAAATCACGGCAAGTTACGGGCATTTTGGGCGACATGGTACGGACAATGCCTTTACTTGGGAAAAGACCGATAAAGTAGAAGCGATTAAAGCGGATACGAATTGGTAATTTGCTAAAATACATCTAACGAATTTGATGTTTGCCACACGCTTTGTAGGGGCGTGTTGAACACGCCCCTGATGATATAGCGATTTATAGGACGTGCTCAGCACGTCCCTACGCCCACATATTATAAATTTGTGGTAATTTAAAGTTCTTTATCTAGGGCGTGTTGAACATTGATAACATTTTATAAAATAAGATGAAAATTTGATGATTTCAATCAATTTTTGCATGAAAAATGGCTAAATCTTGTTTTTCATCGTCAAAAACTTGTCTGATAGAATAACTATCAACCTGCGTTTTTTCCTTGAAAAACGTGCGATTTTTCTCATTTTTCATTGCAAATACCAAAGTTCAACACGCCCTATAAAAGCCATCCAAAAACTGGCTTTTGTTAATTTTTTATCAACCTTATGGAAATCTTATGTCAAACCTTAACGAACAAATGACCAACAACACCGCCGAATTACCCCAAGATGCCAACGCCTTTTTTGAGCGGGCGGACAGTGTCATTACGCTTGCCAACAGCCAATTATCACCAAACTCTCACGCAGGGCAAGTGGCAGCATCTTTGAGTTATGCCGCCGCTCGTTTTGCGGTGTCAGCAGCAAGCATTGGTTTTGTTAAGGGGTCGGATTTTGCCAAAGAAAAAGCGGACATCATCGCCTTTTATACTGAGCAATACCAAAAAATGCTGGCGGACAATATTGATGATTATGCCGAGAATTTTGAAAAATATACAGGGATTAAAAAATAGTGTTAATGATATTTTAAAATTAATGATATTTCAAAAGATTGTTAGGGGCGGATATAATCATTCGCCCTTATGATGACATTTTAAATCACCCTAGACATAGCCATGAGCGATAAAATCCCCCTACCGATAGAACTTTATCATTCCAATAAATTCCTGCTATTTTCTTTGGCTTTTGGCGGTGCGATGTTTTGGTTTGGGCGGACTGTTAATGTTATCGCTGACGAATGGTTTATTATTGCCCTATCTATGGTACTGATGATTTTTGGGGCGTTGGTTGTCTTGGTATGTATCATCTCTTTCATCAATCCTAAGTCCGTTTTAATGATTACCCGTTATCATATCAATGGCGGGCATGGATTATTAAAAAGATGGTTTAATAAAATAATGCCATTGCTTTTAAAGACATTCACTCATTGGAACTGGATTATCATACTTATAAAGACGTGAAACATTGGCATATCGTCATTTTATTAAACACTGGCAAAAAATTACACCTACCGATTAGAAGTATGAAATATGAAACAATAATAATAAATGAAAAAGAAATCTTTCATCTTATCAATCAAGTTTATCAAGGCAACATACCGCCCACATTTGAAGATTTTGATATGGACATTCATGACCGCATGACAACATGGGGGTTATTTATGATTGGTTTTGTGGTGCTGATGTTGGTTGTTGTGGGTTTGATGAAATGACGGTAAAACACCATGGTTAATTTTCGCTTGCCCCTATATCTATATCCCACTCAACGCTCTCTTGTGATACAATTCTTTATGCTTGTCGTTTGTATCGGGGCGACTTATTGTTTTTGGTATGTGTTATCTGATGTTGGTAGTTGGTTTATCAATGGGGTTATTTTATTATCAGGTTTGTTTTGGTTGTTTTTTCTGATTATCTTTTTAAAAAATTTAATCATCAAAAAGCCCATGCTTATCATTGATAAAGACTATATCATTGGACGGGGTATTTTTAATGATAAATTCATAGAGTTTGATGACATTGCGGATTTGTCGTTACACATTCAAGAAAATCACCGTTCTGGACTTCTGGTGTATCGCATGGACATCAGCTTAAAGACGGGCGATAATGAACATTTGGCATTAACCACTTGCCGTTATGAGCAAACACTCATCAATGAAAAAGAGATTTTTGCACTCATCAAGCAAATTCATAAAGGCACAACCGTGCCACGTTATGAGCCGTTTTATATCGGCAATGACGAACGCATGACATCAACCGCCAAAGTATATTGGACGGTTATGGCGATTGGGGCGGTGTGGGTTATGTACGAGATATATACACTATAACAAAAATCCGCCCAACCTTGATTGAGCGGATTTTTATCATCTTGCAAATTAGCTTTGATAAGTTTGATTAACTTTGACGATAATTTGGAGCTTCTTTGGTAATCTGCACATCATGAACGTGCGACTCTTTCATACCTGCCGATGTTACCTTAATAAACTGTGGCTTAGTTCGTAGCTCTTCGATGGTCGCACAGCCTGTATAGCCCATGGACGAACGCAGACCGCCAGCGAGCTGATTGATGATGCCTGTTACCGAGCCTTTGTATGGCACACGCCCTTCAATGCCTTCTGGAACAAGTTTTTCCACGCCTTCTTTGGCATCTTGAAAATAACGGTCAGATGAACCATTTTGTCCGCTCATCGCCCCAAGCGACCCCATGCCACGATATGCCTTATAGTAGCGACCTTGATACAGCTCCATCTCCCCAGGGGCTTCTTCTGTCCCTGCTAAGAGTCCGCCCACCATGATACAGCTTGCCCCTGCCGCCAAAGCCTTTGCCATGTCGCCAGAAAAACGGATACCACCGTCAGCGATGAGCGGAATACGCTCTTGTAAGGCACTTGCCACGTTGTCAATGGCACTAATCTGTGGCACGCCAATGCCTGCAATGATACGAGTGGTACAGATAGAGCCAGGCCCGATACCCACTTTGACAGCGTCCGCCCCAGCGTCAAGCAGGGCAAGGGCGGCATCGCCTGTGGCAATGTTACCGCCAATGACTTGGATATGGGGGTATTTTTTCTTGACAAAGGCGACTTTATCAATCACGCCACGACTATGCCCGTGAGCGGTATCCACCACAATCACGTCCACGTTCGCTTCCACCAACGCTTCCACACGGGCTTCGGTGTCCGCCCCTGTACCGACTGCCGCCCCCACACGCAAGCGGCCTTGGGCGTCTTTGGCAGCGTTCGGGTTATTTTCGGCTTTGCTAAAATCATTGACGGTAATCAGCCCTTTTAGGCGAAATTCATCATCAATCACAATCACTTTTTCAATGCGGTGCGTGTGCAGTAAGCGTTTGATGTTCTCGGTAGATTCGCCTTCTTTGACGGTAACGAGCTTATCCTTTGGAGTCATCACATTTTTGACAGGTTGGTCAAGATTGGTCTCAAAACGCAAATCACGGTGCGTTACAATCCCCACCACTTGACGGTTGTCGTCCACCACAGGCACGCCCGAGATGTGGTTTTCACGAGTAATGCGAAGTAGCTCGCCCACACTTGTCTCAGGGCTTACAGTAATGGGGTCGGCAACGGTGCCTGCTTCAAACTTTTTGACGTGGCGGACACGACTGGCTTGACGGGAGATATCCATGTTTTTGTGGATAATACCCATACCGCCAAGCTGTGCCATGGCGATTGCCATTTTTGATTCGGTAACGGTGTCCATTGCCGCCGATAGGATTGGCAAGTTTAGATTAATCTCACGGGCCAGGCGAGTGGATAGATTCACGTCTTTGGGTAACACTTCTGAATAAGCAGGTAATAGCAATACATCATCAAAGGTCAGTGCTTCATAACTTAGTCTTAACATAACAGCCCCTTATGGCAAAAAATGAATAAAAATACACATCAAAAAACCGAAAAAGGCTAAGCAGTCATCTGCCTAGCCTTTGGATATACGGTTGCTTGTTCGTTTTAGTGGATATACGGTTGCTTGTTCGTTTTAGCATTGTGTATCGGTTTGTGCGTGTAAAATTAGCGGTGCATTATACGCCAGATTATCCGATTTGGCAAATATTTTTTGTGAATTATTGTATTAATCCATATTTATCAAAGAGTTATAAAATAAAGTTGAGAGTAGGACGACTTATCATATAAAATACCCTATCAAACACAACAATCAACATTTGCCCTAGGAGAACCCATGAAATACCTTGTTCTACTTTGTCCATTACTGCTGACCGCCTGTGCCACGCCAACAGCGACCCCCACCGAACCCATCGCCACCGATACGGCAGAGCCAGATTCATCCACCCTGCCAAAACTTGCCATGCCCATCAGACACTGCACCATGGAATACATTCCCGTCTGTGCCACGCTTGAACAAAACGGACAACGCTTTGAAAAAACCTTTGGCAATCGTTGTGCCGCCCACACCTTTATCCCCGATGACACCAAGGTAATAGATGTGCGTGATGGCGACTGCGACCCAAGCAGACAGCCTGTGATTCGGTTTAATCGTTGATGGTGGTTAAGGCTATCAGTCTCAAGAACTGCATCCCATAAAAAGACACATCCTTTGATGGCATTACTACACAAGGTGTGCTTAGCACGCCCCCACATCCAAACATCATTGCATTTGTAGTAATTTTAAAGTTTATTGGATATCTCCCATCGCAAGCCCTGCCATATATGAATTTTATATAAATACGGAGAAAATATAATGAAATTTATTATTGTAGCAATATTAATGACTTCATTGTTATCTTGCGGTTATGATAAAACTGAACATCATGTCATTTCGGAAATTAATGTTGCCAGTACAGACGAATACGACCATTATGTCATACAAAAAATAAATGACGTCGCAATAAATGGTGTCATTGATGATAACGAAAAAACGAAAAGGTTATTGTTGGACTTGGTGCCAGAAGCAAATCGCATGAATGATAAGAATGAAAAGTACAAAGCATTATTGCAAATATATGCATTAACAGATGTTCATAAAGCCATAGATTTTATTGATGAAGTTCTTAGGGGTAACCCCGATCATTGGCTACTTATTTATAAATGCCAACTCATGAAAATCAATGATTACGACAATGATAAGGTAACAAATTGCTTTTCTCATATTGCCAAAAAAGCAAAAGAAGAAATTAAGAAAAATAACTATAACAAAAAAGACAACCCAAAAGAAATATTATCTTACTATCTGGCTGAAATAAACGCTGGAAATGTGGCGTATATTCAAAAATCAAAAGATTTATTAGATGAAATACCGGACCCAAAAAAGAAAGACGAGCTGTATCAAATTTTTAATAGCCAAATAGATATTGAAAATTAAGGTTTTTATTATTCGGTTTTATGCATTAAAATCACCCACAGACAATGACATAAATTAATATCACTAAATAATAAACCACTACACCCCCCAACACATTTATCAATAGCCCCATCGCCCAACCAACCATTATCGCCAACAGCCATATCATTTCATTTCTTTGAGTGCGTTTGGCTTTATAAAACCGCCAAGACAAAGGCGTGGCGATAAATGCAATAACAAACCCTACCAACATATGAGCAGTTGGCATGACACAGCGTTGTATTCCAGCATCATCGATAAAGCAGTTAGAGCCAAATAAAGTACCACCAAACCAAAACACCCAAAACCCCACCATAAAAAACAGCACGGCAAAAATACCGTCAGCGACCTTTTTGGCTTCTTTGGCAAAGACAATATAAGCAGTCATCACAAACATCATCACACCCAACACCATCAGTCCGCCAAATGTCATCACATCATTTGCCAAAAATGCACTACCACCCGCCAATAACAAGGCGATGATATAGGTAATAATTTGTTTATAAATGGGTTTTGTCATGATTTATTTGTGAGTGATAGTTAAGCATAGGGGTACGTAATACGCACCTTTTACCATATAACCAAATAACCTAAACTGGATAATCATGCAAGGGTAAATTGCAATTTACCTCTACAAGTCTATCCAAAATTATCATCAATTAGTTGAACATAGGGTGCGTAATACGCACCCTACCAAACTGCTGTACTTGCGGCATCGCTAGGGCGAATCCACTTGTCATCAGCAAGCTCTGATGGAGCTGGTGGTGTGGTCTGTCCCCATAGATATAGGGACAGCATTTGCTCTGCGTAGTTGCCATACACATTTAAAGTTGCCATAATTGACTCCGTTATTAAGAAAAACTAAAGAATTTTACCACAATGGGTGATAGGGTACAAAAAATACGTATCTTCAACAGTGTTATCGTGAAATCTAGTCTCAATGGTTTTGATGGATAAAAAATGATGTTTTGATAAATGTTCTTTGGAAACCAAACTTCGACTCCAGCCGCTATAATAAAAAACCCCATTTTTTTCTTGACTTAAAACTTCTTGATAATTAAGAAGCTTGCAACAATCTTTGGGGTAAATACGAACTCTATCAATGGAGTGTCTCACCATAAAATCCACATCTTTATTATAATGTTCTTTTGTATAAATGGGTGGTTGTTTATCCCAACGATAGACTTGGGCATTATTATTTTTAATAAAATCATAAATATTTTTATTTTTTGATTCTTTGTCATCACCAAAATAAAAATCATTTAAATCATCAAATTGATACACTTGATAAGGATAGCAGATATCATTAGTAACCTTGTCAGGTGTGCCGTCTGCGTGATAAGTTAATCCACATTTGAATTGGTATTCATTACCTGCTAGCTTATTGCGATATAGTTTAGGTTTTTCCATCTCAGATTCATAAGCATTATAATCTGCACGAAACGCATAATCAGTTTTTTTTCTGCCAATACTGCACCATGGCTTTTTCATACAGCTCACCTTTGGATAAGGGTTTGTCAGGTTTGCAAGCGAGTAATTTGTCGTATCTTGCTTTTGTCTCTTCTTTGGTTTCTTGTGGTGGAGAATAGGGTTTTTTCTCACAGCTAGTTATTGCAAGAGTGATAGCAATCATTCCTATAAGATGGTGAGATTTTAGCATGATTCTACCTAAGCTCATTTATATTAATGTTGGTTGTAGGGGCTACATTAATGGGATGAACAATAGCCTGCACCGTTATACCCATAAACATAATTGCTACCCATCTCTTCATCTTTGATTATCATGGATGATAAAAACCATCCAAGTTATACCTTGTGAATTTAATAGTAGCATTGGAATGCTTAGGTTTGATTTAATGATAAATAGTGTTGCCTTGTTTGTTTGGATTCGTTTGCAGTGCATAGGGTTAAATGTTGTTTGGCTAACCACCGGCAGTATTGGTGATTCTGTCCCCACAAAAGCAATCACTACTTCCATTATTGCTTAATTGGTTGCTTGGTTGCCTCTGCCTCATTAGTTGAACGTAGGGTGCGTAATACGCACCCTACCAAACTCAAAAATAATCTAAATTCTCCGCCAGCTTGTCCCTGCCCTGCTGTCTTCTAGCTCCACGCCTTTTTCTTTTAGCTCGGCACGGATTTGGTCGGCAAGGGCAAAATCCTTATCGGCTTTGGCTTGTTTGCGTTTATCAATCATCGCCAAAATCTCACTTTCAGAAATGCTCTCATCGCCAATTTGGGCTTGCAAAAAGGCTTGGGGGGCGGTTTGGGCGATATTTAGCACGCTTGCTAAGGTCTTTAATATCACGGCAAATTGTAGCCCACTTGCTGTGTCGCCTGCCTTGACCGCTTTATTTATCTCGCCTGCAATCTCAAACAAGATACTCACCGCTTGGGCGGTGTTAAAGTCGTCATTCATCGCACGCACAAAGGCTTGCCCGTACTCGCTTCCCCACGCTGTCTCGTCCGTGCCTACCACATCAAACGGTTTTAGGGCGTGATATAGGCGTGATAAGGCGGTATGGCTTTCTTTTAGGGCGGTATCAGAGAAGTTAATCGGACTACGATAATGGCTAGATAGGATAAAAAAGCGAATGGTCTCGGCATGAAAATCCTGCAACACTTCACGAATGGTAAAGAAGTTGTTTAGGGATTTGCTCATTTTTTCGCCGTCCACATTGACAAAACCAACGTGTAGCCAGTTGTTGGCGTACTGTTTGCCTGTCGCCCCTTCGCTTTGGGCAATCTCGTTTTCGTGGTGCGGAAACTGCAAATCATGCCCACCGCCATGAATGTCAAAACTCTCGCCCAAACAGCAGGTACTCATCGCACTGCACTCAATGTGCCAACCAGGGCGACCCAAGCCCCACGGACTTTGCCAATGTGGTTCGGACGGTTTGGCGGATTTCCACAGCACAAAATCAAAAGGATTGTCCTTATCGTCCACCGTCTCCACCCTTGCCCCTGCTTGCATATCGGCAAGTTTGCGTTTGGATAGCTTGCCATAGTCGGGGAAATTTGCCACCTTATAATACACATCGCCACTTGCCCCTTGATAGGCTAAGTCTTTGGACTCTAAGGTATTTATCATATCCAGCATCTGCGGAATGTGGTCGGTTGCTTTGGGTTCGCTGGTCGGACGTAAGCACCCCAAACGGTCGGCATCTTCGTGCATGGCACTAATAAAACGCTCGGTCAGCTCGCCAATGGTTTCGCCGTTTTCGTTTGCTCGTTTGATGATTTTGTCGTCAATGTCGGTGATGTTGCGGACGTAGTTCACCTCAAAATAACGAGACAACCAACGATAAATCACGTCAAAACTCACCATGACCCGAGCGTGTCCGATATGACAATAATCGTACACCGTCATGCCACAGACGTACATACCCACTTTGCCGTCATGGATAGGAACAAACCGCTCTTTTTGTGCCGATAGGGTGTTATAAAGGTGTAAATCGCTCATGGTGTGCCTTTTGGGTAACTGGTGTAAATAAAAGCCTTTATCATAGCAGAATTTGGGGGAAAGTGCTATAATTTACCAAAAATTAACCAAGGTCATCACATGAGATATTTACCATTGGCATTACTTGGCTATGCCATGTGTGCATCGGCAGTCAATGTCTATAACCCAAATGATTTATCTGATATCAAGACCTTGGATAACGTCAAAGACGTTGTGTTATATGGCGTACATTTTGACCATGTGCTACTGCAAAATACAGAACCCTGCATGAAGCCTACTGCTGATTTTGAATTTGTAGAATGCCCAAACCACCAAGGACTTGCTCGGGTTGGTAATTATGTCCAGACCCCTTTTGGTCAAGCCCCCTACCCTTTGGGTATGATAGACAAAGACGGCAAATTATTGCTAGATAATATTTACCACGAAATCCATACCCCCAAAATCTTACAAGATATCGCCACCGATGTCAGCCCCCAGCCTTTTGTCATTACCACCTTAGATCTTGATGGCTTAGACGAGTTAAAGGCAGGCGATGAGTCTGATATTGCAATGGTCATTGATAAAAGAATGCAATACGCCTTGGTTGATACCAAAGGCAGAATGATGGTGCCATTTGGGCGTTATGATAACATCATCAATGGATATGATGATGTATTTACTGTCGAAAAAGACGGGCTGTATGGCGTGATAGACGCACACGGTCATGAAATCATCACACCCATGTATGACAACCCAGTCATGTTTTATCAAGGGTTTTCAGGTTTAT
>NZ_JADFBZ010000019.1:0-46253 GCF_015223095.1 Moraxella sp. K127
CACCCAAAAATAAAGGGCGATTGATGTCGCCCTTTTTGATGTGTTTTTGTTTTAACCAATAATCCCAAAAAACTGCAATAAAAACAATCCTGCAAATCCCGCCAAAAAGGCAATGCCAAGCAGGGCGTAGATGTTCATCTTTGGGGTAAGTAGGTTTTCAGATTTTGCCAAAGAGTAGTTCAGATAAGCAAAAATCGGAGCGGAGACAAATGAGCTAATCATCGCAAATTTGAGCAGACTTGCCATTTGTCCTGCAAACACGTTAATCAAGATGAATCCACCGATAACCATGGCAGTCGTCCAGCGTATGACGTATTTTTCGGTAAGCTCGGTTGTGCCTGTTTTGATGAGCGACAGACTCTCGGCATTGGTACGCCCATAGCCGTCTGCACTCGTGATGACCGTGCCAAACATACACAAAAAAGCGATGAATGCCACGAGAATTTTTGACCAGTTGCCAATGGTCTCTGTGTACATATGTACAAGCTGACCGATGTAAGCTCCGCCTTTGGTGGCAATCTCTTCGCCTGTGCCGTACTGTACAAACACGCCAAGCGTCAAGAAAAACAACGCCAAAATCGCCGATGTAAAGTAGCCCACGTTAAAATCCACCACGCCTTGAAAATGGCTTGTGTGGTCGGTGCGAATTTTTTTGGATGTCCAGACGGATGTGATGACCGAGAATTCAAGCGGAGCAGGCATCCAGCCCATCAGAGCGATGATAAAGCCCAAAGACGCCAAATTCCAAGGCGACATCGGCACAAAATCAGAGGTGACTTCTTTGGGCGACATACCTGCGATAATAACCGCTGCAATGGTGGCAACCGTCAATGCTAGGATAATCCACTTTGAGATGTTATCCAAAACCTTATAATGCCCTGCAATGAGTAGCCCCCATGAGACCGTCATCACGATGATGGATAGAACAAGTGGATTTAGCTCAAAGGGCAAAATAAAGCCCAAAATGGTCGCACAGAGCAGGGCGACTGCCCCTGTGGTTATCACACCTGACACAACAGATAAGCCAAAAAATGCCCAAAGATAGGCTTTGGATTTTTTGGCATAACCTACCACAAGGCTGTCGCCTGTTTTGTAGGCGTATTCTGTACCAAAGCGGTAAAAGGGGTATTTAAAAAAGTTGGCAAGCACAATCATAATGGCAAGTTGCCAACCGTATAATGCCCCAGCTTGGGTGGACGATACAAGGTGCGAACCACCAATGGCGGCGGACGCCATAAGAATGCCTGGTCCGAAGGCCCTCCAAGTGAGTTTTTGTGTTTGTGTGTTGGTCTGTGGCGATATGCTTTGTTCGGCTGTTGTCATGTTTATTCTCAAATAAAAAAACTATCAATCAACAAAGATATAAAATATAGATAAATAAGATAACATAGTTTATACAGAATAAAAAGTGAAATATTTTTGAGATAGGTTGAATAAAATGGTGTTGTTTAGGCACTCTTCCCGATAGGTCAGGGGTGAAAAGTTTGCCCATCTACCATCAGTCAAAAACTTGCCCCATTTAGCGAGATATTTATAAAAATCAAATACTTGTATTTATAACACATGCATGACCTATCAAAATGTCTAGACAAATTTGCAAAACTTTTTTATAATCACAGTCCCACCCACACATTTTTAGGGACAATAATGAACATCGATTTTGACAACTTAGCCCGCCTTATCAAGCTGACCGAGACCGCCCAAATTCACTCGCTAGAAATCCAAGACGGCACACAAACCATCAAACTTACCAAATACCCATCTGATACGCCACCTGCTCCTGTTGGACACATCGCTCCTGTGCCAACAGCCGACACAGCCCCCACCAGAGCCACTCAAACACCCGACAATCCAAGTGCCAAACACACCATCACATCGCCCATGCTGGGGACATTTTATCGCAAATCCGCCCCCGATAGCCCAAATTTTGTGGAAGTGGGCGACACCATCAAGGCAGGCGACACCTTGTGTATTGTAGAAGCGATGAAAATCATGCACGAAGTCAAGGCGGACACCGATGGCGTGGTGGCTGAGATTTTGGTAGAAGAAGGTGACATGGTGGAATATGATGCACCATTGTTTGTCATCGATAACAAATAGACAACAAGGACAGTCCATGAACCCAACTCCCTTCAAAAAAATTCTCATCGCCAACCGTGGCGAGATTGCCCTAAGAATTATCCGTGCTTGCCGTGAGCTTGGCATTACATCGGTGCTTGTGCATTCTACTGCCGACAAGGACAGCTTGCCTGCCCGTCTTGCTGATGAGACGGTGTGTATTGGCAGTCATCTGCCCAAAGATAGCTATCTAAACCAGCGTGCCATCGTATCGGCAGCCGAGCTTTTGGGGGTGGACGCCATTCATCCTGGTTATGGGTTTTTGAGCGAAAATGCCGATTTTGCCGAATTTGTCAGCGAGCAGGGGTTTGTGTTTATTGGCCCTACCGCCCAAAATATCCGCATGATGGGCGATAAAGTCGCCGCCAAAAACACCATGATAGCCTCAGGCGTACCGTGCGTGCCAGGCTCTGATGGGGCGTTGCCTGATGATGACGAACAAATCATCAAAATCGCCCAAGATGTGGGACTACCTGTCATCATCAAAGCCGCTGGCGGTGGCGGTGGTCGTGGCATGAGAGTCGTTGAGAGTATGGACGAGCTATTGTCTGCGGTCGCCATGACCAAAAAAGAAGCAATGAGTGCCTTTGGTAATCCTGTGGTTTATATGGAGCGATACCTAAAAAACCCACGCCACATTGAAATTCAAGTCATCTCAGACACGCACGGCAACGCCATTCATCTGGGCGAGCGAGACTGCTCCATGCAACGCCGTCATCAGAAAGTCATCGAAGAAGCCCCTGCTCCCTTATATCAGCGATGACGAGCGTGCCAAAATCGGACAAGCGTGTGTCAAGGCGTGCCTTGATATGGGCTATCGTGCCCACCATCATCACCATCCAATCTGCCATCTGGGAATACATCAGAAAAGACAAAGACGGCCAAGACCTAAAAGTCACGCAAGACCGCCTAAAAATCAACTTTACAACCGAAAAAACAGAAAACCTAGAAACAGTGGATGTCATTTACAACATGAATGATGAACCTGTCAAAGAGGGGGCTGTGCTTTCAAACTTTGTGCCTATTTTGAACCTGATGGACAGCAACGGCAACCAAGGTTTTTCCTCAAAACGTGGGGTTGTGCCTAACAAAATTTGGAATGCTGAAAAAAAATCATGGGAAACAGTCAATGAGGAATATGACCATGATGAAAACATGATTAATAAACGCATCGGCGTGATTTTTTTCCAAAACTGGTATGTGAACGCAGAGAACGAACTCAAATCGAACACAAAAATCTATACAGTATATAGCGAAAAAGGTCGTCAAACAGGGGGCGACATCGCCATTGATAAGACCTATGAGCCTGATGACAACAAACACTTAAAAGAGCTGTGCCAAGAGGCTTTACAGGTTTCCTTGTCTCGTAAAGAAAAGGCTTTGGCCAAGCAAAAAGCCCAGTTCAAAGAACTGGAAAAGGCTAAAAAACCCCTGCCTAATGTACAATTAGGGTCGTACGACAACGCCAAAGAAGTGGATGAGGTAACGCCTAAGGCGGAAAAGTACGCCAAACCTGCATCTCATGATTGAAGTGGATTTAAGTGATGCGGACATTGAGCGAGAACTCAGTGGGGACAGCGACAGCTAATTAGGGTTCTCGCCTGCCAAAATCTACCAAAAAATAAGCCCATGAAACATCATGGGCTTATTTTTATTGGGCTATTTATCATCGTCATCCGTGGATGCGTTCGGTGCGTTGTTTTTGGTTAAAGGATTAGAGATGTCGGGCGTGCCTTTGTTATCAAAATAACGAGGGCAATCTTTACCTGTATCACAAGACCATTGAATATAAGGTTTGGGGTTGCTGTTAAAGTTGGTAAAGTCGGCAGGGCTTTAACGCCTGCTGGTGCTTTGGCTTGGTGTATTTCAAACAAAAAGAAATGCGATGATATCATTGATGATACTGTTGAAATTGTCTGCGATGTCTCAGGGGTTTGTACTGCTGAACGCAAAGACGACGATTACAATAACGACTCAAATTTATCAGACGAAAAATGTCTAATGTATTCAACTGATGGCGATTATTACTATGACTCATCTAAAGTGTTAAATGATGCCAAAGAACGAGTTCAAAAATCATCTGGCAAAACATTGATAATGTCACAGCGTGATATTATTGAACTCCAAAATAAATCTAAGTCTTTATTTAATTCTTCAAACTCTGGTGCTGGCTCTGACTACGTCAGATTATATTATAAGCAGGGTGATGAATATAAACAGCATACTGTATCAATCAAAGTTTCTTATAAGACGTTATCAAATGATAATTGCAATCCTGGCTCCGACAATGTCAATTCTGAAAAAAACCACAAACAGTTATCAAAAGATGAGCTAACAGCACTCGCTAAAAAAATCGCTGAAAAAATGGACGATGACGATATCAAAAACTACTACAACACAAAGTATGACGATATCATCATCAATAACAATCACTACTACGGCGATGAAATTAACAGAGAAACAAACATTGACAAGTATTGTGAGTCTAACGCTTGCAATGAAATATCAAAAGAAATTGAGCAAGACATCAAAGATAAAAAATATGACATTGACGACGTTAATGAAAAAAATTGCACTATGGAAGAAAACACAGGCAAATACATAGCTTGTAACATGACAATCAATAACGAAGAAGAAAACACCCAGACACCGCCCAAAGACGATACAGACACACCCAAAAAAGAAGATGATGACCCTTTAAGCTGTGATAGTTCCAAATTTCATAAAAAAATTTGTGAATGGATGGACTGGACACAAGATGACTTAGAAGTACCAGATGAAGACAAACCAAAGATTAAAGATTTATCAGATGATTTACAAATAGATAAAAATCGTGTTAATTTCGGTCGTGCTTGTCCCGTGGGCGATAATCTAGCTTTATCACTGCATGGGATTAGCATATCGCACCAAATTAGCTATCAGGGGCTTTGTGATGCGTTTACTACCATGCGTCCGTTCATCATTGGCATTGGTGGCATTATTTCTGTGATGATTATTGGGGGTCGCCGTGTCTAGTCTAGCCAATCTTATTTATAATGTCGGTGATAAACTCCTACAAGTTGGCATAAAAAAAGCCCTTGCCGGTGCCGGTCTTGGTCTTGCTACTTATGCCGGCGTATCAGAGATGTTAGATAAGATGATATCAGAAGCCAATGCCATGCTTGCAAGCGGTGACGGCAAAATTTTATCACTTATCGGCTTAACTGGCATTGATGTCGCTTTAAGCATGATTTTATCTGCGTGCGTGATTCGTGCAACGATTTCTACTTCATCAGTCTTTGTTACAAAACTTGACAAATAACCATTGGGACTACTTCGCATAATATATATTATGTTAAATAGTAAATATCGCACCACATTCAGTCAGCCCCATTTAAACACAGACATCCCCTGTCTGTCCCCTGTCTGTGTTTGGATTTTCCATAATAATTCATCATAATCCATCATTCCCAAATCTTATCAGGATTCATGATGTTTTTGGGGTCGATGGCAGATTTGATGGCTTTCATGACTGCCAAAGCACCACCATGCTCTTTTGCCATGTATTTACGTTTGCCTTGCCCCACGCCATGCTCGCCTGTACAGGTGCCATCCATATCAATGGCACGCTCGGCAAGACGTGATAGGATTTCTTTGGCGTGTATCACTTCACGCTCATCATCCATGTCCACCAATAACAGCACATGAAAATTGCCATCGCCCACATGACCCACCACAGGCCCTAACATGCCACGCATCTCTATGTCCTTGACCGTCTCAGTTACACACTCAGCAAGGCGTGAAATCGGCACGCACGCATCGGTAGATAGCCCGCTGGCAGTCGGGCGTAAAGCACGGCTGGCATGATAGGCGTTGTGGCGTGCCGTCCAAAGCTGTTTACGCTTACTCTCATCCGTATCCCACGCAAAATCCTGACCGTCAAAGTCAGCAATAATATCCCCGAACAGCTGTGCCTGTTCTGCCACGCCTGCATTAGTGCCGTGAAATTCCACCAGTAGCGTGGCGGTCTCTTTGAGCGACAGCCCAGAATAAGCGTTGCACGCCTTGATTTGTGTGGCGTCCAGCAGTTCGATACGAGCAATCGGCAAGCACATCTGTATCGTCGCCATCACCGCCTGACACGCCCTATCCACATCGGGAAAATGACAAATGCCACTGCCGATACACTCAGGCAAACCAAACAGCTTCACCGTAATCTCAGTCACTATCCCAAGCGTGCCTTCGGAGCCGATGATGAGCCGTGTCAAATCATAGCCTGCCGATGATTTTTTGGCACGACTGGCGGTGCGGATAATCTCACCATCAGGCATGACTACTTCAAGCGACAGCACCACATCTTTCATCGTGCCATAACGCACGGCATTGGTGCCACTGGCACGAGTCGCCACCATTCCACCAAGCGTGGCATTCGCCCCAGGGTCGATGGGGAAAAACAGCCCCGTGTCTTTTAGGTGTTGATTAAGAGCTTCTCGGGTCACGCCTGCCTGCACAGTGGCGGTCAAATCTTCACTATTGACCTGCAAAATCGCATCCATCTGACTCATGTCAATGCACAGCCCGCCATGCGGAGCATTTAACTGCCCTTCTAGTGACGAACCTATCCCAAAGGCGATAACAGGCATGCCGTGAGCATGGCAAATTTTGACTGCATCGGCAACGTCTTCTTTGGATGTGGCGGTCAGCACCGCATCGGCAGGTTCGTTATCTAACCATGTCATGGTAAGGCGATGTCGCACTGACTGCCATCGAACCGATAAAGCCGCCCAGTACCAACACCCCTATCCATGAAGATGTCCCCACGCCACCTAGAACCGCAGAAGAGCTTGATGCACTCATGGAGCCATCACTGGGCTTTCATATGGCAACCGTCAGACGTAACTTGCACGCAGACAGCACAGAAGAACATGTACCCCTGTCTGCTGACATGATTAAGCCCATTAATGACAGGCTTAGCAGAGTGGTTGACAGACACAAAAAAGACTTGAACAACCTAAACGGTGCGTCCAGTCTTTATTCGGATAATTACGAAGACTCACACAGTCCCGTGCCAACATCCGCAGGTGCATGGTATGGCAGTCGTGACCGAGACTACATGAAATTTGTCAAATCAGGCTGGGTGGCTGATTTGCAGCCCAGACCGAACTTTGCCACAAATACCATCCATAATGGCATGAACGGCTTTGTGTTTTATCAAGGCACCAATCCCGCCACCGCCCTACCCACCCAAACCATCACCTACAAAGGCACTTGGGATTTTATGACGGATGCCAAAAAAGGACGTAGCTCTGATGAGTTTCACAGCGAATACAAGAAAAATGCAGGGGCGGATTATAGTGCGTTTTCTTTTCATGAATCCACCAAAGATGATGCCAAATGGCGTGATGAAGGCAGAACAGGCGATGTAAGTCACACCAGCGTCTTTACCGTGGACTTTGCCAACAAAACCCTGACAGGCGAACTCTCTCGCCACAAAAGCAAGTCTGAGAAAGTCAAACGCTATGACATCAAAGCTGACATCAAAGACAATCGCTTTCGGGGCAGTGCCACAGCAAGCAACCCTAACGACCCATTTTTTAAATCCAACTCTAAAAGCTTAGAAGGCGGTTTTTTTGGGGAGCATGCCGAAGAACTTGCAGGCAAATTCTTAGCCGATGACAATTCTTTGTTTGCCGTGTTTGGGGCAAGACAACATAAAGACGGCAAATGGGATGACATCGACCCTACCGAAAAAGCCTTTGATGCGGTCAAGTTTGGCATTGATGAGCTTGACAAAAGCAGTCTTGATACCTTTGGCGATGCCACAAAATTGGTGATTAACGGCAGAAGTTTCTCACTACTGCCTGCTACAGGCACTGCTGACTTTATCCAAACCAACAAATACGACGTCAATGGCAAGAATTTGGTCATCAGTGCTTGCTGTGGCAACCTAAACCACGTCAAATTTGGCACTTACTTTTATGATGACAATGGCTCAAAATCAGACGCTTATCTATTCTTGACGGGCGAGCGGACGGCATTGTCAGAGATGCCAAAGGCAGGCGAGCTAGAATATCACGGCACATGGCAGGCTTATATCTTGACCAAAGATTCTTTGACGGGTGCGATTGATGCTGGCAAGGGTCAAAACGCCAGTCGGGCAGAATTTGGCGTTAATTTTGACAACAAAACGCTCAAAGGCACGCTATACGCTGGGGGTAGTGTCGCCCCTAGCATCATCATTGACAACGGGGTCATCAGTGGCAATGGCTTTACCGCCGATTTTAGAACTGGCGAGAAAGGTCTAAGCCTAGATAAAAGCTCAATGAGTGGTGCTGTGGCTCATCTGTCAGGTAAGGTTGATGGTGGTTTTTATGGTAAAAATGCCACAGAGCTTGGCGGGTCGTTTTATAGTGAACGTACCAGTAAAAAAGACGGGGTTGCTGGCGTTTTTGGTGCCAAACAACAGGTTAAAAAGTAACCGTTAGCATTTTTAAAATATATGATGAAATCTTGGCATGTCAGGCATTGGTGTGCCAAGATTTGGTTTTGATTTATTTAAAAATTATTAGGAAATATCATGTTATCATCTTATGTTATCTCACGTCCGACCACGCTACATTTGACGGTGCTGTCTGTCTTTTTGGGAATGGGCAACATGGCTTATGCCAACACCACAGAAAACCCAAGCACGCCCCACTCCGATGATGAGCCACACGTCGTCTTAGAGTCAGAAACCATTAAAATCGTACGCAAATTAGGACGTAAAAGCACCGAAGTGACAGGGCTGGGCAAAATCGTCAAATCTACAGATGACATCAACAAAGAACAAATCATGGGCATTCGTGACTTGACACGCTATGACCCTGGTATTGCCGTGGTTGAGCAAGGACGTGGGGCAAGTAGTGGCTACTCCATCCGTGGCGTGGATAAGAACCGTGTGGGTTTGCAAGTTGATGGGATTGTGCAGGTGCAATCCTACATCAACGATCTAAGCAACAAAGCCAATGGCGGTGCCATCAATGAGATAGAATATGAAAACGTCCGCTCCATTGAGCTCTCCAAAGGCTCAGCGTCATCTGAGTTCGGCTCTGGGGCATTGGGTGGGGCGGTGAGTTTTCGCACCAAAGACGTGGGCGACATCATCAAAGATGGCAAAGATTGGGGTGTCTCTACCAAGAGTGCATACAGCAGCAAAAACAACCAATTTGCCAATACCGTTGGACTGGCAGGACGTGCTGGCGGTTTTGAAGCACTTATCCAGTACACGCACCGCACAGGCGAAGAAACCAAGGTACACAAGGACGTGGCAGACCTGCCCCAAAGCCTTACCCGTGTGGGGGCTTTTACCGATTTGTACGAACTGCGGGGGTCGCCGTGGAACAACACAGGCAACACTGAGATTGTGAATAATCACAACTGGTTTATCCTACAAAATGAATGCCCGACACGAGACTGCACCCCAAAAATGCTCGCCAAACACACGCTGGACAACCCCTATACCATGCGTACCGACCCGCCCTACACGCCTGCCGAACAAGAAGCCTACGACAAGATGAAGCACATCACCGAAACCGTGAGTGCCAGCGACTACACAGGGGCGAATCGTATCATGGCAAACCCCATGGATTATAAATCCAAATCCTACCTTGCCAAAGTCGGCTATCGTTTTGATGATACGCATTATGTTGGCGGCGTATTTGAGAACACCAAGCAAGAGTCCGACATCCAAGACATGAGCCAAGAAGCCTACATCACGCCTGCGTTTCTTAAAAAATACATGAGTGGCACGCCTGCCATCCGTGGGGTGTATTATGGTGACAATCTACTATCAGGCTTGGTTGTGCCGATAGCCCCACATAACCTAAGTCTGGGCTATACCCGTGGTTTTTATTTTGATGAACATCACGACAAAAACCGCCATGGCATCAACTATCACTACACACCAAAGGCTCATGCGTGGATTGATGACTTGCGTCTTAGCTATGACCGTCAGAGCATCAAACTTGACACGCTAAGACGAGAGACCAGTTGTGCTGTTTATCCGACATTTGATGAAAATTGCCGAGCAGACATCACCAAGCCACTGTCAGGCTATCTGTCTGAGCGTAACACCTATAAAGAACAGCAGACGTGTTACAACTGTCCGCCCAAAAGAGCTTTAAATTTGCCAATACCGAGCATAGGGTTAATGTCTTGATGGGCATGGATAAGTTTGATTCTGCTCTAAGACGTGGCGATTGGTACTCCGAACAAGCCCAAACTAAGGTGACTAATCTGGGCGGTAAGGGCAAACAGGATGACCCTTATGTTTATCAGTTTGAGCCCACAACCATCCACACCGAGCATTTTTGTAAAGATGGGTTTAGCACCCAAGACTGTACCGACCGCAACATTACAGGGTACAACCATTTCTTTGCCATACGAGACCACATCCAACTGGGCGACAAAGTGGACTTGGGACTGGGCGTGCGTTATGACAGACACAAATTTGACTCCGATGATGATTTTGCTGCCACAGGCAAATACAGCAACTGGTCGTGGAACACGGGTCTGACCTTTCATGCCACAGACAACATCGCCCTATCCTATCGTCGCTCCAATGGGTTTAGGGTGCCAGCATTTTATGAGTTGTACGGCACTCGTGGAGCTTATGATGGCAGTAACGCTGTTAGTGTGGCAAGACAATACATCTCACAGCTTGACCCTGAAACATCATCCAATCAAGAATTTGGCATTGGTCTGACGGGCAATTTTGGATATCTTGAAGTAAGTCATTTTGATAACAAATATCGCAATCTCATCACTGTCGGCGAGAAAATCGGCAATGGCAGTGAACGCAATGACGGCTATCATAACCTACAAGACATCAGACTCTCAGGCATTAACGTGCTTGGCAAAATCGACTGGTATGGCGTTTGGGACAAACTGCCCGATGGTCTGTACACCACGTTGGCTTATAACAAAATCACTCCCAAAGAGCTAAGTATCAAAGAAGGCTACACCAAAGTGCGTACACCCATACTGGACACGCTCCAACCTGCTCGCTATGTGGCAGGGCTTGGCTATGATTCCCCTGATGATAAATGGGGCATCAATCTCATGGCAACTTACTCAAAAGCCAAAAATGCGGATGAATTACAAGGGGTAAGCACCTTTGGTATTGACCGAGCCATCGTGGCAACCCAAGGGGCAACAAAACGTTGGTACACCTATGATTTATCAGGTCATTATCATGTCAATGACAGCATGACTTTGCGGGCAGGCGTGTATAATCTGTTTAATCGCAAATACAGTACATGGGAGTCTGTCCGCCAATCTTCTATCAATGCTGTCAATCCAACCACAGGCAACACCGCCCGTTATGCCGCCCCAGGGCGTAACTTTAACGTAGCGTTAGAATTTAAATTCTAAATTCTAGCTTGTAGATATGCTTAATTTTTGTTAAAGTGTGCGATTAGTCGCACACTTGCCGTTTATGGGCATTTAATAAACCTTTGTGGACTTTCATGTATTTTATGCAAAAATTTCATCTCCCATCACGTTTAGCTCTCCTGCCTTTTATTGGCTTTTTTGGCATGGGCTTTGGCGTGAACATCGCCCACGCTGACGCTCTGACCAAACAAGACGACAGACGTATCCAAGACAGTCATCTACAAAGACAGGTAGAACAGCAGAATCTGCCCCCATTCTTGCCATCCATGGATGTCCCCATCATAGAATCTTCTGATGACAGCACCGTCTCGCTAAGTGCCGATGAGCTAAAAGAACATCCCCAGCTTATCGTGCGAGCCTTGATGGGCAGTCTCATCCAAAACCAAGCGGACAACGTGGCGTTTTTATTGCCCTATTATCAAGACCTGCCTAAGCATCAACGTGAGCCGATGATAGAGTATTGGGCAACAGGACTGGTTGCCGAACAAGTAGGCAAAAACAGCCAAGCCATCCATGCGTATGAACAAGCCCTAACTTATAATGAGCATGCTAGCCTGATTCGTCTGCGACTTGCCATGGTGCTGTTTTATGATAAACGCTTTGTCAATGCCGAGCAAAATTTTCATCAGCTTTTAGGCGAACCTGACATGCCCGATGAGCTAGCCACACTCATCAATGCACACCTACAAGCCATCCACGCCCAAGAGAAAATCCCCATCCAAGGCGGGGGTAACTTTTTGAATGATAAAAACATCAACAACGCCCCTGCCAGTCGTGATTTGGGTAGGGGCTGGGTGGCACCCGAGCCAGAGTCCGCCCAAGGCATTGGTCTTTATCTCAATGCCCACAAAAAATGGCTAAGACCCGATGGCTTTTATCATGAAGCCCGACTGGATAATAACGGCAAATATTATTGGGACAATAAACCCTACAACGAACTCACCAGTCGCTTATCCTTAGGCATGGGACATGCCAACGCCCATCATGACATCACGCTTTTGCCATTTAGTGAACATACGTTTTATGCAGGTGGAAGTAAAGACTCGGATGACTTAAAGCATTTTTCACAAAATAAGGGGCTGGCAGTCGAGTGGCAATATCGGTTTAACCCCCAATGGCAGAGCAGTATTTATGGCGAAGTTGCCAAACAGACCTACCACACACGCCCCCATCTAAACGGTATCGCTCGCAGTCTAAGTGCCAGTGCCATCTACTCGCCAAATGCCAAGCGGTATTGGCTGGTTGGTGTGGACGCTCATCGCACAGACGCTCGTGATGCCGATGATTCGTTCATCAGACGGGGTGTGCGGGCAGGCGTAGGACAGGAGTTTGACAATGGTTTTGGTGCTCGTCTTAATGTCGGCATGGCACATAAAGACTACCGTGGGGCAGGTTTTTTTGGTGAGATTCAGCACAACAAAGAATACACGCTTAGCACGTCTGTGTGGAACAACCATTGGCAAATGTTTGGTATCATGCCACGCTTGACATGGAGTTATCAAAAAGTGGACAGCAATCTACCCTTATACAAATACGATAAAAATCGTGTGTTTATCGAAGCAACAAAACGGTTTTAAGATTTTTTAAAGTGCATTTGAGATATTTTAAAAATAAGTCTAACTTTAAAACCAAAGTCATCCACACCAAAAAAATCCCTAACAAAACGGCAGGGATTTTTATCATGATTTAGCTCTTAAAATGAATTGCAAATGAGCATTGTGGCTTTTACTGCTTTTTCGCCCCATACGCCCCTTTGACTGCACCATCATCACTGGCAAAGACACCGCTAAGCTCTCTGGCGTTTTTGCCATAAAAAGCTCCTTCGGTGCGGATGTTGATTTTATCGTTTTGCTGAGTGCCCGAGAAGGTGTTGCCTTTGATGGTTGCTGATAGTTTTATCAATTCATTTGGCAAATCCACGCCTGCCACTGTACCCGTCAGAGTTTTTTGGTCAAAATTAACAGAGAACTTAGAGCCCGCACCGACCCTGATGCCATTGTCATGCACATAAAGTGATGAGCCATCATAGCTGACCACCCCTTTGGGCAGATCATCAACGCCAGTCTTAGTGCCTTGATGGAACAGATGCGTGGCTTTTGTTTCTTTGTCAAAGACATAGCCGTATTTGGCATTGCCCAGATGAGTGCCACTGACCATCAAGGTGTGGTTCTCATCGCTGGTATTTTGGATAAAGTTTTCGCTCGTCCCTGTGCTGGGTGCTAAGTTGTAACGCTTGCCATCTATAACCAACGTATTAATGTCGGCAAAGGTTAGCTGACTTAGCACAGGCTTGTTATCTTTGAAAGTGTAGCCTTGGGAGATGTTAGTGTCATCAACAGTATTGCTTGGGTTGCTTGGTGTGTCATCACCTGATTTTTTATCATTGCTATTGGTTGGCGGTGTGACAGGCTTGGGTGTGACTGATGGTGTGGTGTGGTTAGCGTGGTTACTGTGACCACCGCCACTACTACATGCACTGATGGTTAGGGTAGAAAGTAAAGCAAGTGTTAATAATGTCGTTTTTTTCATAAAATTACCGTTAAGGTTATGAGTGCAAAATACAAAAAGTCAAGAAAATAATCAAGACCTAGATGTCGGCACAATAAGGGCAGGTACGCCCAAATGATTCTTATAAAATATAAAATAATGCACTCTTGTTAAAAATACCCCACCCGATTGGGCGGGGCGGCATTATAACACATCTGTTCTTATAATTCAAAAAATTAATACCAATATTTTAAAAAAACAATGATTTTAAATTCATGTTTTTGGAACCTGCCGACCTGCCACCCAAAACCCTTGCAATCGGTTTTGCCCGATAAGATAAGACAAATCGGCAGGTCGGTCAATCTGCCACAACGCCACATCAGCATCCATACCTACCGCAATTTGCCCTTTGGTGTCTTGTAGCCCCAAGGCTTGGGATGCGTGAATGGTTGTTCCTGCCAGAGCTTCTTCGGGCGTTAAGCCAAACAGCGTACACGCCATGTTCATGGCAAGCAGTAGGCTTGTTGATGGCGATGTGCCAGGGTTGCAGTCGGTAGATACTGCCATCTTTACGCCATGTTGTCGCATGGCATCGATGGGGGGCAGTTTGGTTTCTTTTAGGACATAAAAGGCAGTCGGCAACAGCACGCCCACCGTACCATGTTTTGCCATCTTGACAATACTGTCGGTGGACAGATATTCAATGTGGTCAGCAGACAAGCCATCAAACTCTGCCACCAGTCCCGCTCCGCCCATATCGCTCATCTGCTCGGCATGAAGTTTGACAGGCAATCCTAGCGATTTGGCAACTTCAAAGAGCCTGCCCACTTGATGAGTGTCAAAGGCGATGGATTCACAAAACGCATCCACCGCATCCACCAAATTCTCATCATGCAACACTTTTAGCCACTCGCACGCCTGCTTGACATACTCGTCTGCTTGCCCTTGATATTCTGGCGGTAGGGCGTGTAGGGCAAGGTAGGTTTTTTTGACGGTAATGCCAAAGTCATCGCCCAATTTTTTGGCAACTTTGAGCATTTTGCGTTCGTTATCCAAGTCAAGCCCATAGCCCGACTTAATCTCAATCGTCCCCACGCCTTGACTTACAAGACTTCTAAAACGTGGCAAACTAAGCTCATACAAATCATCAAAATCCGCTTGTCTCGTGGCTTTCACAGTGGACAAAATCCCGCCACCTTGTTTGGCGATGTCTTTGTAATCCACGCCATTTAGACGCATCTCAAATTCATTACTGCGATTACCGCCATAGACCACATGGGTGTGGCAGTCCATCAAAGCAGGGGTTAGCCAGCCTTGTTTGGCATCAATTATCTTGTCAGCAGTTGCCGTGCCAATCTCGTCCATTGTGCCGACAAAGGCAATTTTGCCATCTTTGATGCCAACCGCACCGCCATGTATCGCCCCATATGGGGCGTCTTTGGTAAAGCCAAATGTATCGCTCATGGTGGCGATGTTGGCGTTGGTGATTAGGGTGTCAAATTGCATGGTTTTTTCCTTAGATATTGGGTTGATATTTATCAATAAGCTTTAAGTTTAATGTAATCCCAATCACACGCCATCAAGCAATGCCCGCTCCACACACACCGCAAGCAGTCGTGCCACGGTTTTTGCCCCACGGCTGTCAATGTCGTAAGTTGGGTTAAATTCAGCAAAATCCAAGACGTTGACTTTGCCTGTTTGAATGAGTTTTTCAAGCAAAAATTCCACCAAATCAAGCTCAATGCCCTTGGCATTTACCGCACTGACCGCAGGCATGACACCACTTGGCAGACAGTCCAAATCCACCGTAACATACAGCACATCAACACCCCGAGCAAAGCCATCAAGCCTTGCCCAAATCTCATCATAAGTCAAGCGATGGCAGTCGTCATCACTAACAACACCAACGCCCAAGGCACGGGCTTTGTCAAATAGACTTGCTGTATTACCAAAACGGCTAATGCCCACACAAAAATAATAAAACTCATCGCCCATCATATCAGCAATTTGCAAAAATGGCGTACCTGATGTGGCGTACTCGTCCGTTCGCAAGTCAAAATGGGCATCAAAATTGATAATACCAATCTTGGGTAAGTCCTTACTATTTGATTTTAGATACTCATACAACCCCAAAAAACTGCCATAAGCAATCTCATGCCCACCGCCAAGTCCCACCGCTAGGGCGTTGTTTTGTAGGGCGTGAGTGATGTGCGTGGCATAATGTTTTTGGGCGGATTCCAAACTGTCCTTAACGATGGTATCATTGTCATGACACACCACATCGCCACAGTCGCCCACCAAGTCGGACAAATTGGCGTATTTGTCCTGCACGTCTTTTGTGATGGGCAATTTGGCAAAAAACTCCCTAATGACAGGCGGAGCGGACTTTGCCCCCACTCTGCCCAAGTTTCGCCTTACCCCTTGATGGCAAGCAAAACCCACCAAGGCGATAGGCTGTCGGTCAAAGGCTTGCACGGCATTGTGCCAATACATCGCCCTATCGCTCTCAAAAGGGTCGGTGCGTCCTGTATAATGGGCAGGGTCAAAGGGGATATGGGTGGTGTGGATGTCGGTCATGGCTTTTAATTGGCTTAAAATGGTTAATTGGCTTAAAATGGATGGATAAAAATTAGGATATATCCAGCGAACTTGATATACTTGCTTAACTTCAAAATGTAGATTGGTGCAAAATGGGGTTAATTTGCTATATTTACCACAGCAAGATTTGTAAGGTGTGCCTTTTTATAAGGGCGAATTGCAATTCGCCCCTACGGGACAATCACGGATTTTGTATCATTTTTTAAAGCTCTTTGGGTGGATAGTTTACCTCTACAAAAATTGGCTAGATGCCTATGGAGCAAACACACCCCAACCATTACACATTGCTAAACCAGTTTTGGCGTAGCTCGTCCCAACCGTCAAGCAATTCGCCCGACAAGACAAGCTGTTTGGCACTTTCAATATCAGGGGCAAAGTAGCGGTCTTTGTCATAATGAGCAATGCTCGCATGCACTTTGGCATGAACGTCCGTTAGCACCTTATCGCTCTTGTAGCCCAAGTCCTCGCTGTGAATGTCCACGCCTTGGGCAGCAGCAAGCAGTTCAATGCCAACCACGACAGCGGTATTGTGTGCCATCTCAAACAATCTTCGCCCTGCATAGGTCGCCATTGAGACGTGGTCTTCTTGGTTGGCAGACGTTGGAATGCTGTCCACCGATGCAGGGTGGGCGTGTGATTTGTTTTCGCTAACCAAAGCGGCGGCGGTAACATGAGCAATCATAAAGCCAGAATTCACGCCTGCATTACGCACCAAAAACGCAGGCAGTCCTGACAAACTACTGTCAATAAGCAGAGCAATACGGCGTTCGCTCATTGAGCCAATCTCGCTGATGGCAAGTGCCAAGGTGTCGGCAGCAAAGGCGACAGGCTCGGCATGAAAATTACCGCCCGAGATGGCAACAGGCTCATCATCGCCAAAGATAAGCGGATTGTCGGTTACGGCATTGGCTTCGATGAGCAGTGTCTTACCTGCTTGATTGATAAGGTCAAGGCACGCTCCCATCACTTGGGGCTGACAGCGTAAGCAGTAGGGGTCTTGTACACGCAAATCCGCCTCGCCACGGTTTTTGCCCCTAAATCCGCTATGTTCAAGCAATGCCTTATAGGTCTTGCCAAGCTCAATCTGCCCATGATGTCCACGCACCTCGTGAATGCGTGGGTCAAAGGGCGAATCATTTCCACGAGCTGCCTCTACCGACAACGCCCCCGTTACGGTCGCACTTGCCAATAGGTCGCACGCCATAAAATAGCCACGAATGGCAAGGGCGGTGGACGTTTGGGTGCCGTTGATAAGTGCCAAACCCTCTTTGGCAGCAAGCGTGATGGGCGACAGTCCTGCCTTGGCAAGGGCATCTTTGGCGGACACACGCTCACCATGAACCAACACATCGCCCTCGCCCAAAATCGCAAGTGTCATGTGCGACAACGGGGCAAGGTCGCCTGATGCTCCCACCGAACCTTTGGCGGGAATGATGGGCGTGATGTCATGATTGATAAGGTTGATAAGTGCGTCCACCACTTCACGGCGAACACCCGACACCCCTTGCGATAGGCTTGACACTTTCATGGCAATGATAAGGCGAACCACGTCCGCAGGTAACGCCTCGCCTGTGCCAACCGAATGGCTTAGGATAAGATTTCTTTGCAAAAGTTCAAGCTCATCGTCGGGGATACGAGTCTTGGCAAGCAGTCCAAAGCCTGTATTGATGCCATAGGCAGGCTTATCACGAGCGATAATCGCTTGCACGGCTTGGTGCGACTTTTCGATGGCATCATAAGCCGATGAGTCAAGGCTGATGGTAACGGGGCTGTTGTAAATGGTACGCAACTGCCCAAAGGTGAGATGGCGTGGGGTTAGGGTAATGGTGGGTTTCATGAACTGTCCTTATTTAAATAAAATGAATAAACAAAAGATAAATTTGTCTATACAAATATAACAAGAAATTCCATCAAGTGCAAGCCCCAAAACAAAAAATTATCCCACAAAGTGTCTGCATTTATCGCTAGTCAAAAAATTTAAATTATGATATAAATACTTACAAAAATTAGGTAATTATAGTGAAAAAAAAGGGGCTTATCATGATTTATCTGTTTTCGTTTTTGATTTATGCCGTGGTTTTTGGGGCGGGGTTTTATTTGGTTAGAAAAAACCCTACCAAAGTCGAGCGATTAGTTGGGCGGATTTGCTTTATTGGGCTTATCCTGCAACTGTTTGTCAATTATCTGTTTTGGGGCAGTATGGCAAGTGCTTTCAACCCTTTGGCAGTCATGATAAGCCCTGAGCGGAGTGCGGTAAACTTGATGTTTTTGGCACTCATTAGCATTTTTTGTTATGCCAGTTTGCTTGTGGTTTTGTTTAAAGCGAACGATTTTTATAACGAATAAGTCATTTGCAATCGTCCCTTAAAATAAGTACAATGGCAATCATTTGCTTTTTTAAGGGACGCTCATGCCACGCAAAAAAACCACCGCCACCGACACACTCACCATTCTTCGCCAAAGTGCCGAACAAAAATACGCCCACGAACTTGACCGCCTAAAAGAATCCGACAAAGCCCCAAAACCCCAAGGCTGGCAACTGTCCGCCCATGCGGTACGCAAGTTTATTTTGGGCGATGATGAGCTTGGCATTAGCCAAAAATTCTATGGCGATGATGCCCTTGTGGACAGAAGTTTGGTAACGCTCATGGGCAAGCAAGGACTTATGCTCGTAGGCGAACCTGGCACTGCCAAATCCATGCTCTCTGAGCTTTTGAGTGCTGGCATCTCAGGCAACTCCAATCACACCGTACAAGGCACAGCAGGCACGACCGAAGACCACATCAAATATTCGTGGAATTATGCCCTGCTGCTGTCGCAAGGACCAAGCGAGAGTTCGCTTATCCCATCGCCCATCTATCACGCCATGAAACACGGCAAAATCGCCCGCTTTGAAGAGATTACCCGTTGCCCTGCCGAGATTCAAGACGTGATGATTTCTCTGTTGTCCGAAAAACGCATGATGATACCAGAAATGGGGCAAGATTATGCCCTAGAAGCCCAGATTGGCTTTAATGTCATCGCCACTGCCAACCTAAGAGACAGGGGCGTGCATGATATGTCGTCCGCCCTAAAAAGACGTTTTAATTTTGAAACTGTCAAAGCCATCAAAGACCGCCAATTTGAAATAGAACTTATCAACACCCAATTAAAACAAGAACTAAAAGACTTATATAAAGAAGTCAAAATTCATCAAAACGTCATTGAAATTTTGGTAACGGTATTTAATGAATTACGCACAGGACAAAGCCATGAGGGGGCAAGCCTAAAAACCCCCAATGCCGTAATGAGTAGTGCCGAAGCGGTAAATATCGCCCATAGTGCGTGTTTGCAGGCGATTTATTTGGGCAATGGCGAATTAAGTGCCAATCATATCGCCGAGCAATTGGCAGGCGTGGTATTTAAGGACAATAAAGACGATGCCAAAAAATTATCCTATTACTTAGACACGGTTGTCAAGGAGCGTGGCAAAAAAGACAAAGATTGGCAAGCGTTTTATCAAGGCAGTAAAGGATTTGAATAATTTATCCATTTAAATCTGTTTATTTAATTTATTAGGGCAATTATTTGCCCTAACCTTTATTTTTTATCCGCCAATCATTTGTCACGCCATGAAAAATACCCACTCTGCTTTATTACCAAAAACCACCCCAAAAAGACTGGTTCACGCCTTTGATTCGCTTGATTTTTTGGCAAACCAGAATATCCATTTTGCTCCCATTCGTCATCACAGCCCCATGTGCAGTTTTGCATTGATGGCATATATCAAAGCCCTTGCTCCCACGCATATTTTAATTGAAGCTCCTTATACTTTTGATGTACTAATTGATGATTTAACCACCCATCACACCAAACCTCCTGTTGCCATATTCGCCCAAGCGGTCGCCAAACAAAAAACAACAAACAAAAATAATCAAGAAGATGATGAACATACCGCCCCTACCATTCACTCTGCCTTTTTTCCTTTTTGTGAATATTCGCCCGAATGGATAGCCTTACAAGAAGGCAAAAAAATAAATAGCCAATGTCAATTTATTGATTTGGACTGGGCAAGCCAAAGTGAATTTGACAGCCAAGCCGACAAACAAACCCATCAAAAAAGCCTAATGCAAGAGCGGTATTTGGCACACAGCACCTATATCAAAACCCTTGCCAAAAAATTGCATTGCAAAGACCACGATGATTTATGGGAGCATTTATTTGAATTAAGACAGCCCAATACCCTATCGCCCAAAGATTTTTTTAATGATGTATTTACATGGTGTGCTCTTGCCAGATTGGATTATGAAGAAGAAGTGCTATATCAAGAAGGCTCACTTCACCGTGAATACTGCATGATTCAAAAGATATTGCCCCATATCAAAAATGATAACAAACTTTTGATTATTACAGGCGGATTTCATACCCTAAGTCTTATTGAAAACTTGCATAAGCATTTTAATAATACGCCCATTACCCCCTATGCCATAAATAGCACTTATGAAGAAAATTCATGGCTTATTCGTTATAGTTTTGATAGATTAAATGCCCTAAATGGCTATGCTTCTGGTATGCCATCGCCTGCCTATTATCAGTATTATTGGCAGTATTTATTATCCCATGCGGACGATAATAAAAACCAAGATACTTCTGATAATAACGATTTGGCGATACAGTATTTTTATGATTATGTGTCTTTATTATGCCACCATCTAAATGACAAACAAGCCTTGGAAATCAATCCCTTTATCGCCACAAAACATACGTTGGAGATTGCCACGGGATTATCCCTACTAAGGGGGCATTATTATCCAAGCCGTTATGATTTGATTGATGGCATAACAACTGCTCTTATCAAAGGCGACTTAGATGACGGTCAGGCGTATTTATGGCAAGTGGTTTTTGATTATCTAAGTGGCAATCAATTAGGACAAGTCGCCAAAACCCAAAAAAGCCCTGCTTTATTACAAAACACCCATGCAACCGCCCAAGCATTTCGTTTTAAACTAGACGATACACTAACCAAAACTCGCAAATTAGACACATATAGAAAACCCCTACATAGAAAGATTAGCCAGTTTTTGCATTTGTTGTTATTTTTGGAGGTTGGATTTGGGCAATTTGTCTCGGGGGCGGATTTTATTCGTGGGGTCAATTTGGATTTATTGTTTGAAGAATGGCAATATGCGTGGACACCCAGCGTTGAAGCACGATTGATTGAATTATCTGAAATGGGCAATGATTTATCCCAATTAGCAATCAATAAACTGCTCATTCAAAAACAAGCCTTACAAAAAGACGGGCAGTTACCATCAGCTCATCATACCGCCGAACTATTCGCCCAAGCGTGCAAAATGGGCTTGCATAAAGCCATCAATGAATTAACACACGAATTAACAACGCACCTAAATAACGACAGTAATTTGTCATCGCTCATTGGAGCAACTGGGCAGTTATTTTATTTATATCAAGCAAGACAACTGATTGACATAAATGGCGATGAATTAAAGGCAAATATCTTATTGGGCATTCGCCAAAGCTGTTATTATCTGCATACGCTGTATGATACCACGCCTGAGCATATGGATGATAATCTTGGTCGTATGATTGCCCTAAATAAACTTATCAAAAATACCGCCATTTATTTTGATATGCCTGATGATTATTTGCAACTGTTTTATCATAAATTATCACACGATGAATTTATGAAACTTGAACTGCATTCATTGGCAGGGGCATTACAAACGCTGGCGTATTTGGATAATAAAATTGATGACACGCAATTACAAAATGCCATTAACAAAGCCTTTGCCATTGGCACATTGCCTGCTGATTCTGTGGCGTATTTACAAGGGATGTTTCAAGTCGCTCCTGAATACTTTATCGGCTCGCCTGTGGCTATTGGGGCGTTGTATGAGCTTATCAAAAGCTGGGATAATGAGCTGTTTTTGAGCATATTGCCCGATTTGCGTTTTATATTTAGCACATTAACCCCACGCCAAAGCAAAGAGATTGCCAATATCATTGCCAAAAAGACTTTAATTGACGACAGTGATGAGCTTATTGCCGTGGATTTATCCATTAACCAAAATGATATGCTCTATGGCATTTCTCTTAATGAAAAAATGCGTTGCTTATTAAAAAATGACTTTTTATAATTAGGAAAAATAATGACAGACACCCCACACACCATATCAGACGACACCATCAACACAAGCGATTGTGATACTGCCGATTATGATAATGCCAGACGTTGGCGATTGATTCTTGGGCGATATGCCGATGACGCTTTGAATAATGCCAATTTATCCGCCGGTGAATTAAAATTGGAGCGGTGCTTGGATTATCTGTATCGCCACGAATATCAAAGACGAGGCATAAAACAAGGCAATCGCCAAAATGGTATTGGAGGCGGTTTGGAATCATCGCAACTGTCCGCCATCAATTGGCTCAACCAAAGTCGCAAGCTCTTTCCAAAATCAACCTTTGAGCGTATGCAAAATCACGCCCTAGAACGCTATCAGATGACGGATATTCTAAAAAAAGCAGAAAACATCAAAGCACTAGAACCCAATCCTGCCACTGCCAAAGCCTTATTATCACTTCGGGGTCATCTTAATCAAGAAACCAAAGAAGCCATTAAAGAGCTAATTGGCAAAGTCGTGCAAGAGATTATGCAAAAAATACGCCCAAACTTTATTCAAGAGTTATCAGGCAGACGTAACCGTTTTTCTTATTCGCTTATCAAACACTCCCAAAATTTTGATTATAAAAAAACCATTCGTCATAATCTAAAAAACTACAATCCCGATAGTGGACAGCTCATTATAGAACGCACTTTTTTTAATAGCCGTGTACAAAAACACCTTGAATGGGAAGTGATATTATGCGTTGACCAAAGTGGCTCGATGTCTGATTCTATCATGTATGCGTCTGTTTGTGCCAGCATATTGGCAAGTCTGCCATCTGTGGCAACGCATTTGGTGGTATTTGATACCCAAGTTGTGGATTTGTCGCATATGGCACACGACCCTGTGGAGGTGCTATTAACCATTCAATTGGGCGGGGGTACGCTTATTGGACAAGCCATTGATTATTGTGCCAAAAAAATAACCAACCCACGCCGAAGTATTTTGATTGTGATTAGTGATTTTGAAGAAGGTGGTTCATTGGCTCATCTTTATAAATCCATCTCAAAACTCAATGAACAAGGCACAAAATTATTAGGGCTTGCCGCTTTGGATAATAATGCCAATCCCTGCTATGACCCTTATGTGGCAAATGAATTATCAAGTCGTGGTATGAATATTGGGGCAATGACACCTGAGCATTTGGCAACATGGCTTGGCGATGTGATGAATTGATTGTTAGAATAAGGAAACCCCATGAGCATTTATTTAAGTTATGATGATGACACCTTAGCCACATTTGCCAATATGGGGCTTGTCAGACGTGCCAAAAAAACCATTGATGATGTGGTATGTGTTGATATAGATACCATGACTTTTGAGACAGAAAGTTTTGTGGTGCAACTGTCCAATGACGGCATTCAAAAAGCCACTTGCACCTGTCCAAGTCATGAGTGTTGTAAGCATATTTTGGCAAGTATTTTATTTTTTCAAAAAAATTACGCCAATCTTGATACCAAAGACAATAACAAAGATAACGACAAAGACAACAATAACACCAAAAAAGATAATACTGACAATAATACCAAAAATAGCAAACCTAAGCAAAAAACCACCGATAAAAAAACCCCAACAGAGTCATTATCCGCCTTACAAGACTTATTAACGCTTGACCCTATTTTATTACAAAAATCCGTCAAAAAATCTGAGCGAATACTAGCCCATACGCTTTATGATGATTTAATAAAAGACAATGTCGTATCCGTTATAGAGACAAATAACAAACTTACCATCACATTAACCCATCTTGATACGTCCGTTTATTATTTTAATGGATTGTCATTGTCAGGTATGGTATCACAATTACCCGACAAACAAAAAACCGCCTATCATCTGGCAATCATTGCAAGTTTGTTTACCATGAATAACGCCCCTTGGCAATGGACAGATGATGTCAATATCGTGATACAAGCCAGTTTTGAATTAAGCGATGATGAATTGGCATTTATCAAAGAATTAAAACAGCTTTGTATCAATTTTTTGAAACAAGGCATATCACACATAGCCAAAGAATCTGTGCTGTCTTTGCATTTATTTAACCTACAAGCACGCACTCATCAAATGCCACGCCTTGCTGGTATCATTCGCCGAGTATATGGAGCGATGATGGATTTATTAACTGATGACATTCATATCAAAGAAAGCATGATATTCGATGAACTTGCTTTTTTATATCATTATCTACAAAGTTTTATTAACAGCCATCACGCCAAAAATCAAGAACAGATTGACAAACTTCGTGGCAAAGTCATCAAAGACTATGACGAGATTGGCATTAACAAACTTATTCCTTTGGGCGGTACATGGTGGCAAAACAAAACAGGGGCTAGGGGGGTGGATTTTTGTTTTTGGGATTGCGACAACAATGAATTAAAAAGCGTTACCAATGGACGTGCCAATGCCCTAGATACCACTTTTACCAGTCATTCTGCCTATCAAACGGGCATTTGGGGAGCGTCCATTGACTATCTAAGTCGGCATATCATCAGCCTAACTCATGCCAAAATAGCCGATAATGGCACACTTAGTCCAAGTGAGCTGACCCGTTATCGTGAACTTGGCGAATTAAAATCCTTATCCGTTCAAGCCTTTTTGGATAATGCCAAAGGTATAGATGATTGGCAAGAGATAATTGGGCTAATTCGTCCTGATTCACGGCTTTTTTTGACTTATCCCAATTATCTGTTATTGCACCCCAGCGATGTTAGCGAGATAGAACTTGATGAGATTAACCAGCAGTTTTTTTGTCAAATCAGCGATAAAAACAACCGCCAATTAACCCTAACGTTGCCTGTATCGCCTTTGTTTGAAAAAAGACTAAAAAACTTTGGCTTTTGGGCAAAGTTTCATCAGATTGTGTCGATATTAACCAAAGTACAAATACAAGACAATGAAGCAAGTTTTTTGCCTGTGGCATTAATCATCAGCGAGCCGTCTGGTATTTATGTGTTTAATTTGGATTTTGATTATGTGCCTTATGCCAAACAAAAACAAAAATACCTAGATAATTTATCAGGCAGAATTGCCAATCTATTAGCACAAAAACAAAAATCTCGTCATACGCCCATTAACAGCGACAATTTGACAATCGCTGTTAATCAGACCTTATCCATCATCAATTTTTATGCCAATACAGGTCGCCATATTAGTCAAGATGACAAAGACACCTTAACATCGCTTGGGGTGTATTTTTACAATATGGGCATAGATATTATCCATCACGCCATAAAAGATATGTGCCAGCATGATGGCAATAAGGACAAATTATTAAGACTTCGGTATTTGATTGGACTGTTGCAATTACAACGTTTGGCATTACCGATTGTTGATGGCGAGAGTGATTACGAGAGCGATTAAAGATATTGTTAATGAGTCATATCTATGGATAAATTTGTAAAGAAAAATTACAATTTGTCCTTTGTAAAAAATATTGATTTTTGAGAGAATGTAATTCGCCCCCTACACGCCCTTATTATAAAAATTGCTTTTTTAACCAATGTCCATTTGTACCACAACCAATCCCAAAAAACACCTATACATTTCCCTTTATTTGTTATATGATAATCCCTATCATTTTTGTAAGGACATACCATGACCACACTTAGACATCATCTACCAGCCCATGAATTACAGGATAAGACCTATACCCTACTGACCCAATACGCTCGCCCCATCTCTCATATTGACGAGACACACGAGAATGAGTTGCTTGGTTATATTTTGACAGGAGAAAAGCCTGAACTGTTATTGACATTGCACGGATACAATAACGACAAAGGCACACAACTTTATGGCAATATGGCAAAGTATGGCTATCACTCTTCTCATAACAGTTTTAAAAAAGATGTAAAAAAAGACGTGCGAGTGGGTGTAACTGCTCGTGGTATACTCTACAACCATCTGTTTGAGCGACTGACAGGCGAGCAGATTATCCGCTACGCCAAAAGCATGGTTGCCATCACCTGCGAGCAAACCAATCCTAAGTTTCATGATGATGTGCCACTGTGGTTTAGTTATCTTATCTCAGATGCGTTTCGCACCACAAATTCGTCTGGCTCACTAGCAAGCCGTAAATCGTGGACACTTGCCAATCTCATCAACTTACTCATCTTGGACGGGCATGAGCATGAGCAGGCGGTTAGGATAATTTTGGGGGCGTTTTTTGAGCGTAAGGGCGATTATAGCTACTGGTACGATGATGATATGCTTCACGTCTGCCAACTGCCTGATTTTGATGAGTTTATCGCTGACAATGCCAGTATTGCTACCGCATTTATTCCCACATTGTCAGTGCGTGGGCAGACGGTGTTTTTGGCTTATCTCAAACCTGCCAAAGCCACAGCGCCCCTTGCCATGCTCATCACCGCCCTTGCCCTGTCTGGCTCTAAGAGTATCAAAGAGCTTGCCACGCCTTTGCTTGCCACGTTGCCCGATGACCTACTGGGCGAACATCTGTCGCATTATCTTATCAATGGCGACAGCAAACAGCGAGCCAACTCTGCCGACTATTTGGCACGAATGGGCGAGACGGCTCGCCCCATCTTGGAGCAAGCCCTAACAAATGAAAAAACCAAATCCGTACAATCCGCCATCACGTCCGCCTTGTCTCGCCTTGATACGGTGCAATCCGTGGATGATGATGACATTCCGCTTGAAACCATGGTAGAGCCTGTGATTGGCACATTACCCGACCAGATAGCCACGCTCATCGCCACAAACTTCGACATCGTTAAAAAACTATACGAACAGTTTGCCGAAGAAGAAATCGCCTACAACGAAGCCCACAAAGGCGATAAGAATTTTTATAAAAGCACATGGCGACAAGACGACTTAAAAAGATTTAACAAAACCAACAAAGACAATTTTGTCAAAAAAGCTGCCGCCTACCTACAAGGCACAGGCTCAGACAAGGGCTTTAATCGCCAGTATTTGTCTGAGATATTAAACACAGATAAATCCTTTATGGCTTATCCTGAGTATGGGTTATATCATGCCATTTTGATTAGCATACACCCACATTATTCTTGGATAAATTGGTATGAGGTTTTTAATACCCACTCAAAGCCTGAGTATTGGCAGGACGTGGAGCTAAGACAGCTTGCTTATCTCTTGGGTAAAGCAGGCATAGAAGACCCCAAACGTGTGATTGCTGATGGCTATCTTAGTCATTCGCTGTCTGAATACATCAACGAGCCTGCCAAGGTCTATCCGTTTTTTGTTGAAAATATCGAGTATGTGCAAGAAGCCTTTGGACTGCTACCAAGCCAAGCCGATAGCCATTACTACGCCTTTACGCCACAGCAGGCGATAACTCTGCTCAAACAATTCCCACGCCTGCCCAAGATGTTCATCGCTCCCTTGTTGGAGCTGGCTTTGGGCGAGCAAAAAACCTTACGTCATGATGCCCAAGACCTGCTGGCAAGCCATTTGCCCAACACCGTTTCGCTTGCCATAGAAGCGTTGGAGAGTGGCAAGCAAGACATTCGTATCACTGCCATTCGCTGGCTGACTCGCTTGGACGACAAATCTGCCATCAAGCCTTTGTACGATTTACTCAAAAAAGAGAAAAAAGAGGTCGTCATCGCTGAGATTTTGACCGCTCTTGAAGCCTTGGGCGAGGACATCAGCAAATACCTTGACCCAAAAGCTCTCTTAAAAGACGCTCAAAAAGGACTGACCGCCAAGCTGTCATCGTCTTTGGCGTGGTTTGATTTTGATACCTTGCCCACGGTTTATTGGCAAAATGGCAAAGAAGTCCATGCCGACATCATCAAATGGTGGGTTGTCCTTGCCGAAAAACTAAAAGACCCCAAGCCTAATGCCTTGTTTGTCCGCTATTTGGAACTGCTTGATGACAAAAGCCAAAAAGCGTTGTCGCTCCATCTGCTCCAAGCCTTTATTGCCGAGGACACCAAGCACCCAAGCCTAGACGAGGCGACCGCCCTTGCCGACAAAGAAGGAGAGAGCCGTCTTAAAAATTATCAGTATTGGTACAAGCAACATCCTGAATATTATACCAGTTACGCCAATGCAACGTTGGAGAGTGTCAAAGCCGAGATAATCCGTGAACACATGGCGATATATCTGGGCAGTGCCATCAAGTCCAAAGGCATATTGGCCCTAAGTGCCAAAACCCAAGGGGCAACGGCGGTAAAAATCGCCCAAGACTTCATGAAAAACCACTACACTCGCCGTAGCCAAGTGGAGGCGATGCTAAGTAGCTTTGCTACAAGTGATGACCCGCTTGTCATTCAGCTACTGCTTGGCATATCCAGACGCTATAAGATGGCGAGCATTCAAGAGCTTGCCAAACGCTTGGTAAATGAGATTGCCGAACGCAACGGCTGGACGGCAGACGAGCTAGCTGACCGCACGATACCGACTGCAGGGTTTGACGATGATGGGATTTTGCGTATTGACTATGGCAGTCGCAATCTTATGGCGTATATTGACGACAAAGACAAATTCGTCCTAAAAAATGAGGACGGCAAAGTCATCAAAGCCCTGCCCACCGCCAAAGCCGACGATGACAAAACTGCCATCAAAGAAGCCAAAGCCCTGTTTAGCACCGCCAAAAAAGAGTATAAGCAAGTGCTAGACCTACAAAGCGTTCGCTTATATGAGGCGATGTGTGCCGAGCGTTCGTGGACAAGTGGCGACTGGCAAGAATATCTGGCAACCCACCCCTTAATGAAAAGGCTCATTGCACGGCTGGTATGGCTTGAAGTGGATAATGATGGCAACGTCATTCAGTCGTTTCGCCCTGCCGAGGATGGGGCATTACTCAACCTAGATGATGATGAAATCACGCTACAAGAGAACAGCCACATCAAAGTCGCTCACCGTGTCTTGCTTGATGACGAGACAGCGATGGCATGGCGTGAGCATTTTGAGGATTATAAAGTGGCGTTCTTGTTTGAACAGATGACGCGCGCCCTGCCTGACTTGTTATCGGCTCCCGACCACCCAGAACAAGCCTGCACCGATGCCGAGATTAACACCTACAAAGGCTATCTGACAGATACCTATACCTTGCGTGGGGTGGTTACCAAGATGGGCTATGTGCGAGCGAGCATTGAGGACGGTGGGTCGTTTGATAGCTATTATAAGCCATTTGATAGCGTGGGTTTGTCGGCGGTTATCTCATTTAGTGGCAGTTATGTACCTGAGGAGAACCTGCCTGCGGTGGTGTATGGGCTGTATTTTGAGGATACTACCGTCCGCTCATGGAACAAACCTAGTAAGTCCCTAAGCGAAGTACCGCCTGTACTATTGGCGGAGTGCTTTGCCGATTATCACGCCCTAGCCCAAAAAACCCAAGGCTATGACAAAGAGTGGGAGAAAAAGACACCGTGGTAAGGGTGGGCTAGGCGATAAATAGGCTATCTGATAGCCTATTTTTATTAACACCATCGCCAAAACGTGCTAGCCAAGCCAGCCCATCATCATGGCAAATTGCCCAAACCACCCTGCCAGCACAATCGACAACGCCACACGAATCAGCCATACAAGCACCATTTTGCCAATGCTAAGCGGAATTTTGGTGGCAAGCACACAAGGTATCATTGCCGAAAAGAAGATAATGCCCGACACCGACACCACCGCTGTTACATAACGAGTCAAAATATCAGTGTTGGCAAGCAGTAAGGCAGGCAAGAACATCTCTGCCAGCCCTGACGAGATGCCTTTTGCTGATGTCATCGGCTCAGGCAGTCCACCAATGAGCGTAAAGGGATACAGCACCACACCCAAAATATCAAAAACAGGTGTGTACTTTTCTAATAACAGTCCAATCAAACCAATGGCGATGATGGATGACACGATGGCAGATGCCATATTGATACCATCTTTAAAATTTTGCCAAAGCAATGTGGGCAGGCTTGGGGCATTTTTGGCAGTGTGAATGCCTGTATCAATGGCGACTTTTAGGCGTGGGGCGGTTAATTTGTCATCATCGGCAATGCGTTTTTCATCGTTAAATCGGCTAATGGGCGGAATGCGTGCCGTGATTGCCGTTACCAAAAATGTGATAAAAAGACACGACCAAAAATACACACCCCAAAACGGCATAAGCTCCAATGTCTTGGCGACAATCACCATAAAGGCGGTGGATACGGTCGAAAATCCTGTGGCGATGATAACCGCTTCTTTGGCAGAATACGCCCCTTGCTGATAGACCCTATCAGTAATCAAAAGCCCCACCGAATAACTACCCACAAAAGACGCCACCGCATCAATGGCGGATTTGCCCGATGTTTTAAATATCGGTTTCATGACAGGTTGCATGAGTACGCCAACCATTTCAAGCAAACCAAATCCCAACAAAAACGACAGCATGACCGCCCCAATCGGCACAATCATACCCACAGGCAAGGCAAGTTTGTCAAACAAAAAAGGCAACATATCTTTTGCCATCAGACTGGCAGGGGCGGTATTGGTAACATAAAGGCACGCCAGCACAAACCCTACCACCTTTAAGACGGTTAAGATTTTATTGGTTAGATTGGCGTTAAATGATTTATCCCTAATAGGCTTGATAATGCCATATATCATCAAGCCAAATAATAAGACAATGGCAAAACTTCTTTGCTCTTTGACTAAATAACTTGCCATGTGGTCAAAAGCGATGGTGTTTTTGCCACCGATGTCAATCGGCACAAAAAACAAAAATATCCCAAGCAAGCTAAAACCGATAAGTTTGGCAAGTGCCATGCGATTTTGTGTTGTCATACATTATCCTTAATTCATCTTACAACCTAAAAACAAAACAAGCCATCGACTATTGCCAATGACTTGTTTTTTAATTATAGCTTTTAAATCACCAAAAGCTATTTAACCATCGGCAAATTTAGCCCATAATTTTTGGCGGTTTCGATGGCAAGTTCATAGCCTGCATCAGCGTGTCTCATAACCCCACTGCCACAGTCATTGACAAGCACATTGGCAAGGCGTTCACCAGCTTCGTCTGTGCCATCCGCCACAATCACCATGCCCGAGTGCTGACTGTAGCCCATGCCAACACCGCCACCGTGGTGCAAACTTACCCACGTTGCCCCGCCTGCGACATTGAGCATACCATTTAACAACGCCCAGTCGGACACCGCATCGGTGCCGTCTTTCATGGATTCGGTTTCACGGTTGGGACTTGCCACAGAGCCTGTGTCTAGGTGGTCTCGCCCGATGACGATGGGAGCTTTTAGTTCGCCATTTTTGACCATTTCATTAAAGGCAAGCCCTGCCTTATCACGCTCGCCCAAGCCAAGCCAGCAGATACGAGCAGGTAAGCCCTGAAAGTGAATGCGGTCTTTTGCCATATCAAGCCAGTTGTGAACGTGGGTGTTATCGGGGAACAGCTCTTTGATTTTTTGGTCGGTTTTGTAGATGTCTTCTGGGTCGCCAGACAGTGCCACCCAGCGAAAAGGCCCTTTACCTTGACAAAATAAGGGGCGAATATAGGCAGGAACAAAGCCGGGGAAATCAAAGGCGTTTTTTACCCCTTCATCAAAGGCAACTTGGCGAATGTTGTTGCCATAGTCGGTAGCAGGCACGCCCATCGCTTGCAAATCAAGCATGGCTTGCACATGAACAGCACAGGACTTGGCAGCATCTTTGGTGAGCTTGTCGTGCTGGCTTGGGTCTTGTTGGGCGGATTTCCACTCATCCACCGTCCAGCCCATCGGCAAATAGCCGTTAATCAAGTCATGAGCGGACGTTTGGTCGGTAACAAAATCAGGCTTGATGTCGCCATTTTTGGCACGCTCAACAATCTGTGGCAAAATCTCAGCAGCATTGCCCAAAAGTGCAATCGACACCGCCTCACCCTTGGCGGTATGTTCTTTGATAAGCTCATAAGCGTGGTCTAAATCACGAGCCTGCTTATCCACATAGCCTGTCCGCAGACGAAAATCAATGCTTGACTGCTGGCACTCGATGTTGAGACTCACCGCCCCTGCAAAAGTGGCAGCCAGTGGCTGGGCTCCACCCATACCGCCAAGTCCTGCGGTCAAAATCCAGCGACCCCTCCAGTTGTCGGTGGATTTGTCCTTGTCATTGCCAAAGTGCTGACGACCCGCTTCGGCAAAGGTTTCATAAGTCCCCTGCACGATGCCTTGCGTGCCAATATAAATCCAGCTCCCTGCGGTCATCTGTCCGTACATGAACAAATCTTTGCGGTCAAGCTCATTAAAATGCTCCCACGTTGCCCATTTTGGCACAAGGTTTGAGTTGGCAATCAGCACTCGGGGGGCGTTTTTGTGGGTGTTGAACACGCCAACGGGTTTGCCTGATTGGATTAGCAAGGTTTGATTGACTTCAAGCTCTTTTAGGCTTGCCAAAATTTGGTCATAGCACTCCCAGTTGCGAGCAGCACGCCCAATACCGCCATAGACCACAAGGCTTTGGGGGTTTTCGGCTACATCGGGGTGTAGGTTATTTTGAATCATGCGGTAAGGGGCTTCGGTCAGCCAGCTTTTGCAGGTAAGCTCTGTACCTGTAGGGGCTTTGATGACACGGCTTGTGTCGGTGCGAGTAAAGTTGCTCATATGCGTTCCTTATTTTTTTGGGGTGTCTTGTGAATGACTGAGTCAAATTCAAATTTGTCTATACAAATTTAAGACTAATTTATCAAAAATTTTGGGGGAATGCAAGGGGTTTTTAGGTGTTTTTTGCCAAAAATCATCGTCTTTAATTTTGGTTTAAAATACGCTATACTATCTATTTTTCCTATCAAACCATGCCAAAAACACCCGCCTACCAACGCATCAAATCCGCCATCTTAGCCAAAATCCACGCAGGACAATGGGCGGTTGGCTCTGCCATTCCTACTGAGATGGCGTTGTCTCGTGAATTTGGCGTGGCTCGCATGACTGTCAATCGTGCCCTAAAAGAGCTGACAGATGAGCAGGTATTAGAACGCCGTCAAGGGTCGGGGACGTTTGTTGCTCAGCAACAATTCAACCAGACCTTTATCACCGTTCGCAACATCGCCCACGACATAGAAAGCACAGGCAAACGCTACCACGCCAAAGTCGTAAGCCAGCTTGCCTTGCCCCATAGCGACCTACCGCCATCGGCTCGGGCGGTATTTCACGACACTCAGCGTCTATATAAGGTGGAAATTGTGCATTTTGGCGATGATAAGCCTTTGCAATTTGAACGGCGTTTTGTGGATTTGGCAATTATCCCTGCCTTTGAACATCAAGATTTTAACAAAATCAACACAAGCGACTACCTTATCAGCCAAGTACCGCTTGTGCGTGGACACTATTTTATTGAAGCCAAGCCCTGCCCGTCTGATGTGGCGACTTGTTTGGGTTGTCCGCCAAACTCGCCCGCCCTGCGTTTGTCTCGCTACACTTATTCAGGCGATAAGGTTGTTACCTTTGTGCAGATGTGGCACGATGGGGCGACTTTTCGGTTTGATGGGGAATTGGGATAAGGCTGGGTTTGTCATAGATTTGTCGCATGGTGTGATACATGCTTTTTAAAAATAAGTTTTATGAACAAAACCCCAATCTAACCTTAGATTGGGGTTTTTGATGGCTTAAATTTTTAAAAATATTTATAAATTTAAAGCTGTTTTAAACCATTTTTAAACCATTAACTTCGCTCAGCAGTACCGACAGCTCCGCCAGTCCCACTTTGTCCGATAAGCCATCTATCTGCTCTGACAGTACCGCCAGTCGCTCACGGTGCTTATCCTGCCATGCTGACAGACCACCCACCGCCAGTACATCGGTGATGAGTGCCATGAGCGTGCGGTTAAACTCACCGGTGAGTGCATAAGACGCTTTTCTATCCCAATAACTCTCAGCAGGCAAGTCCGCCACCGCTGATGTTAGCTTGTCCATGTGTAGCTGTGAGAATACGCCAAAATATGCCTGTGCCACGTCAGTCACTGCCACGCCTTTTTGGTCGGCAAGTGCCACGACATCTAGGGCATGCACATAGATGGGCAGGCGGGCAAAGGCATGGGCATCATCATCGCTAAGCCCTTTGGCAGTCAAATCAGCGACATCTTTGGCGATATACGCCCCAAAATGCTCATCAATGACATCATAAGAGAACAAGTCCGCCACCAAGTTTTTAAAGGTTAGTGCCGTCTGTGCCACACTCTCGTCTGTCAGCTGACGGTTTAGGAACCATGTCATGCCTTGTTTTAGCACATCTTGGATGGTAAGTTCAAGCTCGATTTGGGTGTTGCCAGCGACGGCATTGTCAAGGCCTGACAATCTGTCCCACACCGCTTGCACATCAAAGACATCACGCACGATGGCATAGCTTCGGGTAATGTCCGCCACGCTATGACCTGTCTCATCACTCATGGCAAACACATTTTCTATGCCCAGACGGTTCACCAGTCCGTTAGTCAGATAAGTACAGATAATCTCACGGTGCAGGCGGTGGCGGGTCATCTCATCAAAGAACTGCTCGCCCAAGGTATTTGGGAAATACTTTTTAAGCTCATGCAAGAAGTAGGCATCTTCGGTCAGACCACTGCCAAGCAATTCATCATACACCCACATTTTACCATAAGACAACAGTACCGCCAGCTCAGGGTTGGTTAGTCCACGCCCATCTTTTGCCTTGCGTTTGGTTAGCGTGTCATCGCTTGGCAGATATTCGATGGCACGGTCAAGGCGACCTGCTTTTTCTAAGAAATTCATAAAGCGAATATGCTCGCCTGCACGCTCAGGGGCTTGATAAGCTGACAGCTCAATGGTCTGTGGCTGTAAGTAGTTTTGGCGTAGCACCAGATTTGCCACCGTATCGGTCATGCTCGCCAGCAAGTCATTACGCTGTTTGATGGTCATATCCCCACGTTCGGTGACTGAGCCCAACAGGATTTTGATGTTGACTTCATGGTCTGAGCAGTTCACACCGCCTGAGTTGTCAATGGCATCGGTGTAGATACGTCCACCATTTAGGGCGTACTCGATACGTCCACGCTGAGTACAGCCTAAGTTACCGCCTTCACCCACGACTTTGGCACGCACTTCACGCCCATCCACACGAATGGCATCGTTGGCACGGTCACCCACATCGCTGTGGTCTTCATCAGATGACTTGATGTAAGTGCCAATACCACCATTCCAAATCAAGTCCACAGGGGCTTTTAAAAGCTTATTTAGTAGCTCATTGGGCGTAAGGCTATCTTCAGCGATGTCAAAACGCTCTTTCATCTGTGGGGTGATGGCGATGGCTTTGTCGGTGCGGTTAAATACCCCACCACCTTCGCTGATAAGCTCTGCCTTATAATCCGTCCATGCCGAACGTGGCAAATTGAACAGACGCTCACGCTCTTCAAAACTTGCTTTGGCATCAGGATTTGGGTCAATAAAGATGTGCAAGTGATTGAAGGCTGCCACAAGGCGGATATTTTTGGATAATAACATACCATTACCAAACACGTCTCCGCTCATGTCGCCAATGCCCACCACGGTAAATTCATTACGGGCTTGAATGTCCTTGCCCATCAAGCGAAAATGACGTTTGACACTCTCCCACGCCCCACGAGCGGTAATGCCCATGCCTTTGTGGTCATAGCCTGCCGAGCCACCTGAAGCAAAGGCATCTTGTAACCAAAAATTGTATTCGGCGGACAGGGCGTTGGCGATGTCTGAGAAAGTCGCTGTGCCTTTGTCGGCTGCCACCACCAAATACGGGTCATCTTCGTCATGGCGGACAGTATTGGCAGGCGGAACAACGTTGCCATCAACCAAATTGTCCGTCAAGTCCAACAAGCCACGGATGTAGGTCTGATAGCACGCCACGCCTTCGGCTTGCCACGCCTCACGGCTTGTCTGCTTGGATTTGTCTTTGCAGACAAAACCGCCTTTTGAGCCCACAGGCACGATGACTGAGTTTTTGACCATTTGGGCTTTGACAAGTCCCAACACTTCGGTGCGGTAATCTTCCATGCGGTCAGACCATCTAAGTCCACCACGAGCCACCTTGCCACCACGCAAATGCACCCCTTCAACCCTTGGCGAGTACACATAAATCTCAAACATGGGCTTGGACTTGGGCAAATTGGGAATATCGCTTGCTTTGAATTTAAAAGACAAACGGTCTTTTCTTGCTCCATCTTTATCGGTTTGATAAAAGTTGGTGCGTAGCATGGCGTTTAACAAATCCAAGAACCAACGCACAATGCGGTCTTCATCAAGGCTGGTTACCAAGCTAAGCTCACTGTCAATCTGTGCTAAAATCGGTGCGGTGTCCGTCTGCTCAGTAGGCGACATCTTGGCATGGAACAGCTTGACAAGCAAACTGGCAATGGCAGGATTGCCCACCAACGTACTGTGAATGTAATCGGTTGAAAATGGGGCTCGGGCTTGGACGATATAGCGAGACAAGGCACGCAGTACCACCACATCATAGGTGTCAATGTCTGTGGTCAAAATCAGCTGATTTAGGCGGTCGGACTCAACCCGTCCTTGCCAAATCTCATCTAAGGCATGCTCTACCTGCATTTTGACTGCGGTCAAATCCACCGTCAATCCTGCTTTTAGGGTGAGTTTATACTCTTGTAGCCACAAATCATCGCTGACATCAGGGGTATCTTGCCCACCAAAGTCATAAGTGGACGCTGAGATGACTGCCACCCCAAAATGCTCCAATATCGGTAAGACGTGCGATAACGTCAAAATCTCGCCCCTGCCGTAGAGTTTTAGGGTCAGACTGTCCACACGCTCGCCCGCCGACTGATACAAATGCCAAATCTTAGGTTTATCATCATCAAGCGACAGCAGTTTGGTGGTATCCGCCACTGCCGTATGCACATCAAACCGCTCACGATACGTCAAAGGAATGCTCGCCCCCAATGTCGCCAGTATTTCTCTGGCACGACTCTCGCCTGTCTGGGCGGTTAGGGCTTTGGCGTATTCATCCGTCCAGTCATGCATGAGTGCCGACAGTTCACGCTCCAACTTGGCTAGGTCATAATCCTTGACTTTGCCCGTCTCGGTGCGTACATGGATATGCACACGGGCATGATGAAGCTCGTTAAATTCGGTTGTAAAGCTTGATGACACACCGCCAAAGGCTTGGGTTAGGATGTCTTGGATTTTTTGGCGTAAGTCGCTGTTAAACTTAGACAACGGCACATAGACCAGACACGATACAAATCTTTGATAATGGTCGGTACGCACGAGCAGGCGTAGGCGGTTTTTGTCCTGCAAGCTGGCAATGCTCGCCACCATCGGGTAGAGCTCATCGGTACTGGCTTGGAATAGGTCATCACGGGGCAAGGTATTGACGATGTGAGCAAGTTTGAGATAAGCATGGCTGTTTTTGGGCAGGCGTGACATGGCAAGGATTTTGCCCGCTTTTTCGTTGAGTAGCGGAATGTTCGCCACGCTGGTCTGATATGCCCGTGATGTCAGCAGTCCGACAAAGCGATATTCGCCAATCAGCTCGCCTTGGTCGTTGTATTTTTGAATGCCCAAAAAGTCCAGATAAGCAGGGCGATGAATAGGCGACAGACGTGCTGATTTAGACAGCAGTAGCACACGTGGCTCGGCTATCAGATGTTTTAGGTGCGTGGGCAGACCATGAAAGCTCTTGGATAACTCATCGGTCTCTTTGCCTTGTAGCACGCCCAGTCCGCTACCGCCCACCGAGTACAGCTCAGGTGTGCCATTGTCATTTTCAAAACGGTATTCACGATACCCCATAAAGATAAAGTTATCACGCCCCACCCATTCCAAAAAGCCCGTCACCGCTTCTTTGGTATAATGCTCTGTGGGAATGGGCAGGCTTTTTAGCTCTTCTTTAATCTCGTCCAGCTTATCCGCCATCGCCCCAAAGTCGCCAACGATGACATCAATGGTGTGGATTTTCTTTAATAACATCTCTTTGATGTCCGCCAACTTGTCATCGCTTTGGCGGTCAATTTCAATATGCACCAACGCAAAACAGCTGTTCGCCCGACCACTGCTCTCATCGACGGCTTGAATGTCGCTGATGTGTCCGTCTGTGCGTTCCACCTTGATGATGTTATTATAAATGCGATGAACGCCAATGCCCTGACGCTCCAAGCTCATCAGGAGCGTGTCGGTCAAAAAGGGACGGTCAATGGCGACCAAAGCAATGATGGTACGCTCGCTATTAAACAGGTGTGACTCGCCCAAAGGATTGATGACGCTGATATTGGGGCTTGTGCCGTTATGTGTTTTTAGTAAGCTAAAATGGTGTAATGCCATGCCCGACAACGTCTCATCGGAGAATCTGTCCGCCATCTCTGTGGGCAAGTGCTGATAATAGATGGGGATAAACTTCGCCAATATCTCTTGATGGTTGGCGTGGTTGTCATGATGATGGCTTATGGCGTGACGGGCGATGTTGCTGACACGTTTTGGGCTGATGGTTAGATGGTTGCTTGTCATGTTTTTTCCTATTGGTTTTTAACCGTAAATGTTTAAAAATAAACGTGTATAAACTAAACCAAAGCGGGCAAAATAGCAAATGGAAAATCTTTGTATTATTATTAGTTTTTATGATAAATATAAAATTTTTTAGATATATTTCTGATAAGTGTTTTGGTATTGGATTTGAGATGTACTGACATCCGTCTTTGTAGTTTAGATTTTACAATGAAAAATACAAAAATAAAAAGGACGGATAAATCCGCCCTTTACAAACCCTTAAAGCATCATACTCGGGTCAAACGCTCGCACAGGCTCTTGTCTTAGCACGTTGGGGTCGGCTTTATAATAACCTGCCGTTGATTTTGGTAGTTTTTGCCCACGCATGACATCGGCGATTTTTTCTGCCATCATAATGGTGGTGGCGTTTAGGTTGCCGGTGATGATAAGGGGCATGATAGACGCATCAACCACACGCAAGCCTTCTAAGCCATGCACACGTCCCTGCCCGTCCACAACCGCCATATCGTCCATGCCCATTTTACAGCTACAAGACGGATGATAGGCGGTCTCGGCATGATTACGCACAAATTCATCAAGCTCGGCATCGGTCTGGGCATGACGGCTTGGGCTAATCTCACGCCCACGGTAGGCATCCAAAGCAGGCTGGTGCATAATCTCACGGGTGATACGAATGCCGTCTCTAAACTCTTGCCAGTCTTGCTCGTGCGACATATAGTTGAACAAAATGCTTGGGTGGTCATGGGGATTTAGCGATTTTAGGCGGATACGTCCACGAGACGGCGAACGCATGGAGCCAACGTGTGCTTGAAAACCATGCTCTTCTACGGCATTTGAGCCGTTGTAGTTAATGGCAACTGGCAAAAAGTGATACTGGATATTTGGCCATTCAAATTCAGGACGAGTACGGATAAAGCCCCCTGCCTCAAACTGGTTGCTTGCCCCAATGCCCGTTCCCAAAAACAGCCACTCAGCCCCAATGGCAGGTTGGTTGTACCATTTTAGGGCAGGATACAGCGATACGGGTTTTTTGCATTCGTATTGTAGGTACATCTCCAAATGGTCTTGTAAGTTCTCGCCCACCCCTGGTAAGTCATGGACAAGAGGGATTTTAAATTCATCAAGCAAATTTTTTGCCCCAACGCCCGAACGCTGTAAAATCTGTGGAGACGCAATCGCCCCTGCCGAGAGTATCACTTCTCGCTTGGCGTGGACGGTTGTGGGGTTTGTGTCATTACCTTGTAGATACTGTACGCCAATGGCACGCTTGCCTGAAAATAGGATTTTGTCGGTTACAGCGTGGGTTTTTATGGTAAGATTGGGGCGTGATTTTGCCATGTCCAGATAGCCCCGAGCCGTGCTAGAACGGCGACCTTTTGGCGTAACCGTTCTGTCCATAGGTCCAAAGCCTTCTTGCTGATAGCCGTTCAAATCATCGGTGCGTGGATAGCCTGCTTGCACGCCTGCTTCTACCATGGCATTAAACAGCACGCTACTGCCAATGGTTGAGCCACGCTGTGAAGTCGTTACGCTCACAGGGCCTGTGCCACCGTGATAGTCGTTTTCGCCCACATCACGGGTTTCTGATTTTTTATAATAAGGCAAGCAGTCGGCATAGCTCCAATCTTCTAGTCCGTCCATTTTTGCCCAATTGTCCAAATCCATGGCATTGCCACGAATGTAGCACATACCATTGATAAGCGATGAACCGCCAAGCCCCTTACCACGTCCGCACTCCATACGGCGGTTGTTCATATAAGGCTCAGGGTCGGTCAAATACGCCCAGTTGTAGCGTTTGCCTTGCAAGGGGTACGCCAGTGCTGCGGGCATTTGCGTGCGAAAATCCAAGCGATAATCAGGACCACCTGCTTCCAAAAGTAGCACGCTCACATCACTGTCTTCTGTCAGACGTGTGGCAAGCACATTGCCTGCCGAACCTGCACCGATGATGATATAGTCATATTCTGTCATGAGTTTTCCTTAATAAGTTAATAAAAATAAGTTAATAAATTTTGATAATCTGCCCCAATCTCAACTTAAAATGCCAACCTATTGGTTTTCCAATGATTATTTTTTTGGATTGTGGGGACGAATTGCAATTCGCCCTTGATAAATCAATCACTTACACAAAGCTGAGAATGGAGTATGATATGGTGTTATTTAAAAATAGATTCAAATTTACCCATTTCTATTTGAATGGATTTGACTTGGGTATAATGCTCTAGCGTCATTATGCCGTTTTCACGCCCCACGCCTGATTGTTTGTAGCCCCCCACAGGCATTTTGGCGTCCGACTCGCCCCATGTATTGACCCAGCAAATGCCTGCCTGCAAGGCGTGAGTAATGCGATGAGCTTTATTTAAATCAGACGTAACCACGCCCCCTGCCAAGCCAAAAATTGTGTCATTGGCACGCTCTATCGCTTCATCTTCATCATCATAAGTCAAAATACTCATGACAGGGCCAAAAATCTCATCAGTAACAATACTCATCTCATCGGTACAATCGGTAAAGACGGTCGGTAGCACAAACGCCCCCTTGGACAGCGACTCGCCACGCTCGGCAAAATCGTCCGCCACCGCACGCCGTCCACCAAACAGCACCGTTGCCCCTGCTTTTTTGCCCTGCTCCATATAATCAAGCACTCGCTCCATGTGGGCAAAGCTCACCAAAGGACCCATGTTGGTTGTCTCATCAGTCGGGTCGCCCAAGCGAACCTTGGGCAGGCGTGCCAAAATGGCTTGTTCAAAGGCGTGTTTTTTGGCAGTTGGCACAAAAACTCGTGTGCCATTGGTACACACTTGCCCTGTGCTATAAAAGTTTGCCATCATCGCCACATCGGCTGCCAGCTCAATATCAGCATCATCACAAATAATCAAGGGCGACTTACCGCCAAGCTCCATGGTTACGTCTTTTAGTGATGACGCTCCTGCAAGGCTCATCACTTTTTTGCCCGTTGCCACCGAGCCTGTAAATGAGATTTTGGCAATGTCAGGGTGTTCGGTCAGATACGCCCCCACATCGCCACCGCCTTGCACGACATTAAACACCCCGTCAGGCACACCAGCTTGGGTATAAATCTCGGCAAGTTTTAGGGCGGTCAAAGGCGTAACTTCACTCGGCTTAAAAATCATGGCATTACCAGACGCCAAAGCAGGAGCGGATTTCCATAGGGCGATTTGAATGGGATAATTCCACGCCCCAATCCCTGCCACCACGCCAAGCGGTTCTCTTTGGGTATAAAAAAAGCTCCCTTCTTTGCCAGTACGAAGTGGCACCTGCACCCCTTCAACGGCTGTGGCAAGCCCTGCATAATACTCCAACACGTCCGCCCCTGTAACAATATCCACATAAGCGGTTTCGCTGATTGCCTTGCCTGTGTCCGCCGTCTCCAAGCGTGCCAGCTCATCATTTTGTTCACGCAAAATCGCCACCGCTTTTAGCAGTATCCGAGAACGCTCCACCGCCGTCATGCTTGCCCAGATTTTTTGTCCTGCTTTGGCACTTTGCACCGCTTTATCCACGTCCGCTTTTGAAGCACTTTGTAGCTTGGCAAGCGTGTCTGCCGTGGCAGGGTTGACCGTCTCAAAAAACTCCCCACTGCTGGCGGATACATATTTTCCACCGATATATAACGATGTTTGTTCTACGTTTGGTAGTGATGACAATGGCATAACAAGACTCCTGTATTTTTAAAAATATATCATCAAAACTTATAAATTTTATTCAAAGGTTGATGAAACCAAAAAGATAGGTTATGATAACAAAAAATCATCTATAACGCAAATAATTGATTTTTAATGAATTTCTTGTTTAATTTGTGTTAAATGATTGTGTATTGCAAATTGATTTTTGTAAACTTTTTGTAAATTTATTAGGTTTTTTGAAAATATTTAGAGCGTGTTAAACCTTGATAACATTTTCATAAAATAAGATGAAATTTACACTTCAATCAATTTTTGCATGAAAAAATGGCTAAACCTTGTTTTTCTGCACCAAAAACCTGCCTGATAGAATAACTATCAGCCTACGTTTTTTCCTTGAAAAACGTGCAATCTTTCTCATTTTTCATTGAAAATACCAAAGGTAGGCACGCCCTATCAATTTTATATCATTAACAAACTTGGAAGGTAACGCTATGGAAGATACCAAATCCAAAGACGGTCGCCTAAACCGAACGGTATTTGCCTGTTCGGCGGTGATTATTGTCTTTTTTAGCTTATATACCATGCTGTTTAATGACAGTGCATCCGCCATTTTGGACGGTGTGTTGGCATGGGTAAGTACCACTTTTGGTTGGTACTACTTTTTTGCCGCATCGGTGTATATCATTTTTGTACTGTTCATCGCCTGCTCTCGCTATGGCAACATCAAGCTAGGCCCCAAGCACTCCCAACCTGAATACAGTCTTTTGACGTGGTCATCCATGCTGTTTGCTGCAGGGATTGGCATTGACATCATGTTCTTTTCGGTGGCAGAGCCTATCATGCAGTACATGAATCCGCCTGTTGGGGACGATCAGACCACACAGGCGGCTCGTGAAGCCTTGATGTGGACGATTTTTCACTATGGGCTGACGGGCTGGTGTATGTATGCGTTGGTGGGCATTGCCCTTGGCTATTTTGCCTACCGCTACAATCTGCCCCTAACCATTCGCTCGGCATTGTACCCCATGATCGGCAAAAAGATTGACGGACCAGCAGGTCATGCTGTGGACGTGGCGGCGATTTTGGGGACGATTTTTGGTATTGCCACCACTTGCGGTATTGGGGTGGTGCAACTAAACTACGGACTGCACGTTATTTTTGATTTGCCCGAAAACTTACTTTGGCAAATCGGACTTATCGCCCTAGCGGTCGCCATTACCATTGTGTCGGCAACCACAGGGGCATCTAAGGGTATCAAAATCCTATCGGAGCTTAACATTTATTTTGCCTTGGGGCTTATCTTGTTTGTGCTGTTTTTGGGCAATACCGAATTTTTGCTAAACGCCATTGTCATGAACGTAGGCGACTATCTTAGCCGTTTTCCGACTTTGACTTTGGATACTTTTGCCTACAACCAAACGCCCGAACAAAAACAATGGATTCAAGACTGGACGCTGTTCTTTTGGGCGTGGTGGATTGCGTGGTCGCCTTTTGTGGGGCTGTTTTTGGCTCAAATCTCAAAAGGTCGCACCATTCGTGAATTTGTCATTGGCACCTTGTCCATTCCCTTTATGTTTACGCTCGCTTGGTTGTCGGTCATGGGTAACAGTGCCTTAAATGAAGTGCTAGGGGGCAACCTTGCCTTTGCCGAAAAAATCATCGCACGCCCTGAGATTGGCTTTTATGAGCTATTATCCACTTATCCGTGGTTCTCGGTAACGGCAATCATCGCTTTTGTCTCGGGACTTTTGTTTTATGTAACATCGGCAGATTCTGGGGCGATTGTGCTGAGTAATTTTAGCTTTAAAAGCCAAAAAAACACCGACACACCCCCCATTTGGATACGCCTGTTTTGGGCGGTGGCAATCGGTATGCTAACCGCTGCCATGCTGATGACAGACGGCATCACCGCCCTACAAAAAGCAACCATTGTCATGGGCTTGCCATTTAGCTTTGTCATGTTTTTTGTCATGGTGGGGCTGTTTAAGTCGTTACGCCTTGAAGATTTTAGAGAAGAGATTACCAAAATCAACGCCGTGCCTGTGGCAGGTGGCGTGGACGTGAGCGACTGGCAAACTCGCCTGCACCGCATTACCGCCTACCCTGATACCCAAGACACAAAAGCGATGATGACCAATGTCTGCTTGCCTGCCCTAACTGACGTGGCAGACGCTCTACGCCAAAAGGGGCTGTCGGTGCGTGTGGAATCGGTCGCCTTGGACGATGAGCCAAGCCTTGTACAACATATGCTGACGGTGGATTATAAGGATGAGTACAACTTCGTCTATGGCATTGTCCCTGTCAAATACCCCGTGCCAGAGCGTCCAACAGTTGATGACGGGCAAGAGTTTTATTATCGCTTGGAGACGTATTTGTTTGAAGGCTTGCAAGGCAATGATTTGTCAGGCTTTAACAGCGAACAAGTCATCAATGACGTACTTGACAAATACGAGCGTCATCGGGCGTTTTTGCACTTAAATCGTGAAACCCCTGGCAATCGCCCTGTGTTTCCTGAATGATTTGTCAAAAAATAAAAGCGTGTCAAAAGGCACGCTTTTTTATTAAAATCCCCCTAAACTGTCATTCCCAAACTGCCATTTTTGCATTATAATAGCCCTATTTAAATTTTACCCGTGAACAGTTATCATGAAAAAATCCTTACTTAGCCTAACCCTACTTTGCCTTAGCTTGTCCGCCCATGCCCAATCAGACACATCAGCCCTTGACGGCTTGACCATTGGTGCCTTAGCCAGTTTTGGTTCGCACGCCTATGCCACCGATGATAAAGTGGGGGCAGTGCCACTCGTGCTATACGATAACGACTATTTTTATGCCGAAGGCTCGGAGCTGGGTTTTTATGCTCACAAAGACAGCGAAAACTGGTTTCGTGTGGGGGCGGGCTATGAATCTCGCCACTTTGAGCCAGATGACGCAACCATTACCGCCCTAAAAGGCTTAAACAGCCGTAAATCCAGTGCCAATATTGTGCTAAGTTATATGCGTATCACGCCGGTGGGCGGTTTTGAGATTAAGGCAGGCACGGACATGATGGACAGAAGTGGCGGTCAAACCGTCTCGCTGGCTCATCGCAGTTTGTTTAAATTCGCCGATGACAAACTCACCGTGTATCCCAAATTTGGCGTAAACTGGTACAGCGATGATTATAACCAATACTACTTTGGCGTATCCGAACAAGAAAGCACCAAAACAGGCATAGACACCTACACCGCCAAATCCAGCTACTCGCCCTTTGTCTCGGTCTCTGGCAAATACCAATTTACCGACCACATCGGTGCCTTTGCCAACACCAAAGCCGAATGGCTCTCATCAACCCAAAAAGACAGCCCCCTAACTGATGATAAAGTGGACATTGGAGCAAATGTGGGTTTGACTTATACCTTTTAATGGTTAAATTTATATAAGTGCTTGATTTATCA